>CAJTVF010000026.1 GCA_910579435.1 uncultured Oscillibacter sp. | reverse complement strand
CATTGTTTGGCGTAAATTCATACATGTCTATCGTTAATTTCGGGATAGGTTCTTAATCCCCGCGCACATCTTTACGCCTTAAATTTCCGCTGATCTGCGTCAGAAAATCTTGAAATCCGCCAGGATTTCTGCGATTTTCTTCCTTGCCAGCGAAAATTTCTGGCGCAAATCTGCACACGTTGATTAAATCAGTGCTTCCTTAAGAACCTGTATTCATAACCGGGGGATGCCGGAAGGGCGAGGATTTTTCTCGCCAAACAAGGAGCTTTCCCTTGCAATCCTGACGGATTGCAAGGGAAAGCGACGCAGTATGGCGGGAAAAAAGACCGTTCAGCCGGCGTTCAACGGTTGTGAATACAGGTTCTAAAGAGGGGACTTCGTCCCCCGTTCCCCGCAAGGGGGACGCCGCATCCGTAAGGCGGCAAAGCCGCCAACGGCTGCGCGGTAGATTCCACTCGCCAGTCTGCGGACTGGTGAGTGCGCCCAGAGCGCACAAGTCAAGGTATTTTTGTGACGCGCATGTCGTCACAAAAATGATTGGATGGGAGGCGTTTGAATGCCAAGATCATTGCAGCGGGTCATCTTCACCTGCGGCGGCACGGCGGGGCATGTGAATCCCGCCATTGCCTTGGCCCAGCTGACCCTGGAGAAGAATCCCCAGGCCCAGATTTTGTTCGTCGGCGCGGAGCGGGGATTGGAGAAGGATCTGGTGCCCAAAGCGGGCTATGCCTTCAAAACCGTCCATATCTCCAGCTTTCACCGCTCCTTCCAGCCTGCGGAGATCAAGCACAACCTCATCTCCGTGGGCAATCTCATCCGGGCCCCCGGGGAGGCCCGGGCCATCCTCCGGGCCTTCCGGCCCGACGCGGTGGTGGGCACCGGAGGCTACGCCAGCTATCCGCTGGTGAAGGCCGCCGCCAAAATGAAGATCCCCACGGCGGTCCACGAGTCCAACGCCGTCCCCGGCCTGACGACCCAGATGCTGGAAACCTACGCGGACCGCATCATGGTGGGCTTCGAGTCCTGCCGGAAGCACTACCGCCGCCCCGAGAAGGTGGTGGTCACCGGCACGCCGGTGCGGAGCGATTTCTTCTTGATGACCAAGCCGGAGGCCAAGAAAGCCCTGGGGATGGACGACGGGCGCCCCCTGATTGTCTCCTTCTGGGGGTCCCTGGGGGCCTCGGGCATGAACCGCCAGATGGCGGATTTTCTGGCCCTGGAGGCGGCGAAGCAGCCCTTCCACCACATCCACGGCGCGGGGAAGCAGGGCTGTCCCCTGATTTTGGAGGCCCTGCGGGAAAAAGGCGTGGACCTGGGGGCCTGTCCGGCCCTGCAATTGCGGGAGTATATCTACGACATGGCCCCCGTCATGCGGGCGGCGGACCTGGTCATCTGCCGGGCCGGAGCCTCCACCATCAGCGAGCTGACGGCCCTGGGGACGCCCGCCCTGATGGTCCCGTCCCCCTACGTCACCAACAACCACCAGGAGAAGAACGCCCGGGCCCTGGAGGAGGCCGGGGGCGCGGCGGTGCTGCTGGAGCCGGAGTGCTCCGGCCAGGCCCTGTTCCAGGCGGCCTGCGGCATCCTCCGCGACGAACCCCGCCTCCAGGCCATGGAAGAGGCCATGGCACGCCTGGGTATCCGGGACGCCGCAGAGCGCATTTACCAGACGGTGCTGGAGATCCGAAAGTAACCAGAACTCCCCTCCGCCCATAGGATGGAGCGTTAGACCATTCTTGGAGCGGAGGGACGGACATGAGCCATTTAGTCATAAGAGGCGGCAGCCGCCTGGGGGGCGAGGCCGGGATTCAGGGGGCGAAAAACAGCGTCCTGCCCATCCTGGCGGCCACGCTGCTGACGGCGGGCCAGGTGGAGCTGCGGGGGTGTCCCCGCCTGCGGGACGTGGACGCCTCGATCCGCATTCTGGAGGGCCTGGGCTGCACGGCCCGCTGGGAGGGGGAGGATGTCCTGACCGTGGACGCCCGGGGCCTCAGAAGCAGCGCGGTTCCGGAGGCCCTGATGCGGGAGATGCGGTCCTCCGCCATCTTTTTGGGAGCCATCCTGGCCCGGTGCGGCCAGGCGGAGCTGAGCTACCCCGGCGGCTGTGAGCTGGGGCCCCGGCCCATCGACCTGCACCTCTCCGGCCTCCGGGACCTGGGGGCGGAGATCGACGACGCCGGCGGCGTCCTCCACTGCAAGGCCCCCCGGCTCCGGGGCCGGGAGATCGTGCTGAGCCTTCCCTCCGTGGGAGCCACGGAGAACCTGATGCTGGCGGCCTGCGGCGCCTCCGGCATTACCACCATCGCCAACGCCGCGCGGGAGCCGGAGATCGTAGACCTCCAGAACTTCCTCACCGCCTGCGGGGCCAGGGTTTCCGGGGCGGGGACCTCCACGGTGTCCGTGGAGGGCGGGCGGAGGCTCCACGGCTGTACTTATACCATCATGCCGGACCGGATCGTGGCGGCTACTTATCTCTGCGCGGCGGCCTCCGCCGGGGGAGAGGTCTTTCTCCGCCGGGCCCGGGAGGAGCATTTATCCACGGTTACCGCTGTGCTGCGGGAGGCGGGCTGTTCCATCCGCTCCGACGGGCAGGGCCTGGCCTGTGCCTGCCGGGGCCGCCTGAAAGCGGCGCGTCCGGTGCGGACGGCCCCCTATCCCGGCTTTCCCACCGACGCGCAGGCCATTTTAATGGCCGCGCTGCTGAAATGCCGGGGGGCGGCGGTGTTCGAGGAAAACATGTTCTCCAGCCGCTACCGCCACGTCGACGAGCTTGGGCGCATGGGGGCGGATATCCGGGTCTCCGGCCGGACGGCGGTGGTCACGGGGGTGGAGCGCCTCCACGGCGCGCCGGTGCGGTGTACGGACCTCCGGGGCGGGGCGGCGCTGTGCGTGGCGGCCCTGGCGGCGGAGGGGGAGACGGAGGTCTCCGAGACCGCCCACATCGACCGGGGCTATGAGGATATCGCGAGGGACCTCCGCCGCCTGGGGGCGGAGATCGTCCGGGCGGAGGATTGAAGAGGAAGAGACGCGGGGGCCGCGGAGGCGGTCCCCCTTTGAAGATAGAACTGGAGCGAAGGCCATGGCGAGACGGAAGCACACAAAGCGGCGAAGAGGACGGGGAAGTTTCGGCTTCCTCTATAAGCTGTTGTCCGTTTTGCTGATCTGCGGGGCGATTCTGGCGGCCATGACGCTGTTTTTCCGGGTGGACAAGATCGCCGTCACCGGGCAGAAGCGCTACACGGCGGAGGAGATTGAAGCGGCCTCCGGCGTGGAGCCGGGGTCCAACATGTACCTGCTGAACAAATACGAGGTGGTCCGCTCCATCATCCGGGAGCTGCCCTATATCGAGGATATCCGCATCAACCGGAAGCTGCCGGACACCCTGCTCATTGAGGTCCGGGAGAGCGGGCGGCCCTTCGTTCTGGTTCAGGACGGCATCGCCTGGCTTATCAGCGCCGGCGGCAAGATTGTGGACCAGCTGCCGGAGGCGGAGGCGGGGCAGTACGGCCTGATCTCCGGCTGCCAGCTCCTGGCCCCTGCGGTGGGGACCACGCTGGCCCTGGCGACGGAGTACGCTTCCCAGCAGACCAGCCTGCTGAACCTCATGGAGGCCCTGGACGGCGCGGGGCTGACGGAGAATGTGGACGGCATCCGCCTGGACGACCTGAGCTATCTGAAGATGGACTACATCGGCCGTTTTACCGTGTGGATGGCCTACGGCGCGGACTACGAGTGGGAGCTGAAGAAGCTGACGGCCACCCTGGCGGATGAGAAGATCCAGGACAACATGACCGGCACCATCGACCTGCGGCTGAACAGCAGCGAGGTGCGCCTGATCCAAAATGTGCGCTGAGGTTCCGTCATGTTTTTTTGAGAATTTGCGTCGAATGTGAAACAGGCACTTGACCGCGGGGAAAAAGTGGCTTACAATAGAAAAATGAATAGAGTTTCCCCGTCTCAAGGCGGGAGATGGTGAATCGCAGCGCCCCGGCGGGGCGGCCGCACAAATGATAGCAGGAGGCAGCAATATGGCATTTGGTTTGGAAAGCAGTCCCGATACCGTTGTCAATATCAAGGTAATCGGCGTCGGCGGCGCTGGAAATAATGTGGTAAACCGCATGGTCAGCTCCGGGACCAAGGGCGTGGACTTCGTGGCGGTCAATACGGACAAGCAGGCGCTGAATATCTCCAGCGCCGCCTATAAGATTCAGATCGGCGAGAAGCTGACCCACGGGCAGGGCGCGGGCTCCGACCCGGAGGTGGGCCGCAAGTCCGCCGAGGAGAGCCGGAATCAGATTGCCAAGGCCCTGGAGGAGACGGACATGGTCTTCATCACCGCCGGCATGGGCGGCGGCACCGGCACCGGCGCGGCCCCCATTGTGGCGGAGCTGGCCAAGGAGATGGACATTCTCACCGTGGGCGTGGTGACCAAGCCCTTCGGCTTCGAGGGGCGCCGCCGGATGCAGCAGGCCGAGGGCGGCATCGAGGAGCTGCGGACCAAGGTGGACTCCCTGGTCATCATTCCCAACGAGCGGCTCAAGCACGCCACGGACCAGAAAATTACATTTGCCAACGCCTTTGAGATTGCCGACGACGTGCTGCGCCAGGCCGTGCAGTCCATCTCCGACCTGATCCGGGACACGGGCTTCATCAACCTGGACTTTGCCGACGTGACCGCCGTCATGAAGGGCGCGGGCCTCGCCCATATGGGCGTGGGCCGGGCCGCCGGAAAGGGCAAGGCCGAGGAGGCCGCCAAAATGGCCATTTCCAGCCCCCTGCTGGAAACCAGCATCAACGGCGCGAGGGGCATCCTCATCAATGTGGCCGGGTCCCCGGACATCGGCCTGGAGGAGATCGAGCAGGCCGCCGGGCTGGTTCAGGCCGCCGTTCACCCCGACGCCAACGTGATCTTTGGCGCTACCTTCGACGAGACCCTGGACGACGAGATCCGGGTCACGGTGATTGCCACCGGCTTTGAGAAATCCCCGGGCCAGCTTCCGAACAAGATGGCCGAGGAGGCCGAGAAGGCGGAGGAGGAAGCCCCGGCGGGCCCCGAGCCCCTGGGCGAGGAGGACGTGCCCAAGCCGGAGGTCCCCGAGGACGACCCCTTCGAGGATATTTTCAAGATTTTCAACAAGCGGGATTGACGCGTTTTTCAGAAAAAACTGGAAGGCCCTGGAGGCGTTTGCCTCCGGGGTCTTTTTCAAGCCTTGAAGCGCCGGAACAGGCAAACGCCGCCATGGACGCGCTTCCGCTTTTTGCTTGTGGTGGATTTCAGCTTTCCGCAAATGATAAACAGGCCGGAAACGGCAAACGATAAAAACACGGCCTGGCAAGAAGTAAAATCTTTAACGATGGGAAGGAAGATCGTTACGAAAGACTGCGCCCGCAGGCGCGTTTCGGAGGCCAACCGCCCACTGGGCGGCTCTTAGGCCGGAGATAACCCAGGAGGGGCGTCTTTCGTTTTCAATCATAAGTTTTCGGCTTGTCGAAAACTTGCCTGCCTGTCAAAAAGATTTTTTTGACAGGCAGGAAGGGGTGGTTTTTTTGTATGGACCTTCACGATTCGCGAAGCGGGCGCTGGGTGCCGGGGCGGCGCTGGCGCTTGCGGTTCTGCTGTGCGCTGGGGGAAGGGTAAAGGCGGTGGAGCCCCGTATGCTGGTCCCGGTGGGCCACACGGTGGGCATTAAGCTCTTCTCCCGGGGCGTGGTGGTGGTGAAGCTCACCGACGGCGGGACCCCCGCCAGGGAGTGCGGCCTCCGCACGGGGGACGTCATCGTCAAGTGCGGCGGCGACGCCGTGACCTCCACGGAGCAGTTTCAGTCCCTCCTGCAAAAGAGCGGCGGGAACGCCTCCAATTTGCAGGTCGACCGGGCGGGAAACAGCGTCACCTTGTCGGTGGAGCCCTCTCAAAACGACCAGGGCGTCTACTGCATCGGCGCCTGGGTCCGGGACAGCATGGCGGGAATCGGCACCATGACTTGGTACGACCCGGCCACCGGCGTCTTCGGGGCCCTGGGCCACGGCGTCACGGACACGGACACGGCGCTGCTGATGCCCTTCTCCAACGGCTCCGTTCTGCCCTCCACCGTCAAGGCGGTGAAGCGGGGCGAGGCGGGCTCCGCCGGAGAGCTGCGGGGGGATTTTGATTTGACCGGCGACCTGGGGCCGCTGTACGCCAACACCAGCAGCGGTATTTTTGGTAAATTGGACGAGGCACCCCAGGCGGGAGCGGCGGTCCCCACCGGGACGGCTCTGCCGGGCCCGGCCACGATCCTGGCCAACGTCCAGGGAGACGAGGTCCGGGAGTATGACATCGAAATTTTAAAGGTGGCCTCCGCCTCGGCGGACGGGAGGGACCTGGTCCTCTCCGTCACGGACCCGGCGCTGCTGGAGGCGACGGGGGGCATTGTGCAGGGAATGTCGGGCTCGCCTGTGCTTCAAAATGGCCGCATTGTGGGAGCTGTGACCCATGTTTTATTAAACGATCCCACCAAAGGTTATGGAATTTTGATCGATCATATGCTGGAAGCGGCTGGGAATAACGTAAGTTAGTCTCAAATGAAGAAAGCGCTCACTTAGGATGTGATCCTTTCAGTGAGTGCTTTCTCTTTGCGTGAAAACAGGTGATGCGTTCCATGTTTTCACAGAGGATACCGCGACTATGGGCGCCGGGTCTCGGCTGATGATATTCGGAGGCCGGATGACGGAAAGACGCGGCCTCTTTGGGTTCCAGGTGGAAGCGGACGGGGACGCCGCACGGAACTGGCACGAGCCGCCGGAAGGCTGGCGGGAAACGGAAGCGGTTTTGGTCTCATGCCGTCCGGCTGCGTGCTGGATCCTCAAAAAGAACGGCTGCCGGCCATTATCAAAAATGGCCGGCAGCCGTGTTATGCAGATGCTTATCTGGCCAAATCCAGATACAAATCCTTATACTGCTTTGCGGAGTTCTCCCAGGACACATCCTTATCCATATCCCGCTGTACCATTTCATCCCAGCACCAGCGGTTTTCAAAATAGAAGGTCTTGGCCCTGTTAATAGCGTCTAATAGCAGCCCGGCCTCATAGCGGTCAAAGGTAAACCCGTTCCCGGTATTGAAGAACATATTGTATGGCTCCACCGTATCCTTCAGGCCGCCGGTTTCCCGGACGATCGGCACCGTCCCGTAGTGCATGGCAATGAGCTGCGTCAGTCCGCAGGGCTCAAACCGGGACGGGACCAGCAGGGCGTCCGCGCCCGCGTAAATCCTGTGGGCCCGGGTCTCATCATACATGATATTGGAGCAGACGTCTCCCTTGCAGGCATGCTCATAATACCGGAACGCGTCCTCATAGTTACGGTCCCCGGTGCCGAGCACGACGATTTGGGTGTGTCCGTCCACGATCTGCGGCAGGATGGAGGTAACCAGATCCAGGCCCTTTTGGTTCGTCAGCCGGGAGATCAGCCCGATCACGAATTTGTGGTCATCCTGAACCAGCCCCAATTCCTCCTGCAGCCGGCGCTTGTTTTCCTTTTTCTTGTCCAGCACGTTGGTGATGTTATAATTTTCGTACAGCCTGGCGTCGGTATCGGGATTCCAAATGTCGTAGTCGATCCCGTTTACAATGCCGCGCAGTTTCCCGGAATGATACCGCATGTGGGCGTCCAGCGTCTCGCCGTAGTACGCGCTTTGAATCTCGCCGGCGTAGGTCGGGCTCACCGTTGTGATGATGTTCGCATACGCCAGCCCTCCCTTGAGCATATTGGCGTCTTTGTACTTCACCTTTAAGGCGTCCTTGTTAAAGACATAATCCGGCAGTCCGGACCAATAGCGGATGGTGGGGATGTCGTAAATCCCCTGGAAGCGCAGGTTGTGGATGGTCAGGATGGTCTTTGCGGCAGTCAGCTTTGTGTTGACAAACTGGGTCCTCAGGTAAACGGGGACCAGCGCGGCCTGCCAGTCATGGCAATGGATGATATCGGGAATCCAATCCATATAGTTCAGCGCCGCCAGAGCCGCTTTGGCGAAGTAGCAGTATTTGGGAATGTCGTCAATAAGGTTGGTGTATGGATTTCCGCTGCTGAAAAATTCCTCGTTGTCGATAAAATCATAGACCACGCCGTCCCAGACGTACTCCATTATGCCCACATAGAAGGCCCTGCCGTCCGCGCAGAGGTCCATATGAAAAGAGCCGCGGTAAATCATTTTCTGCTGATATTCCCAGGGGATGCACTTGTACTGCGGAAGAATGACCTTTACGTCGCAGTTCTGCTTTACCAGCGCCTTGGGAAGCGCGTACATCACGTCGCCCAGGCCGCCGGTCTTGACAAAGGGATAGCACTCCGACCCGATAAACGCAACGCTTTTTCTGGGGGATATATAGCGTTCTTCCGGCGGGGCCGCTTCCAAGGCGGCGCTTTCCCCGGCTCCGCCCGCTGGCTCTGCGGCCGGGGCTTCTTCCCCGGCCGCCGCCGGAGCCTCGAGCCCGAGGAGCGTCTCCGGGATGACCTCCGCTGCTTGGCGTTCTTCTGCCCTGGGTTCCTCGATCACGCCTTTCACGATGCTCTTTTCGGCAGTCTTGTCCTCGTGCCCTGCCGCAGTCGTTTCCGAGGAAGTTTTTCCGTTTCTGATGGGTTTTACATGTTTCTTCTTTGACATCTGGCACCTCCGAAAACAAATCCTGTTGTTATTTTGGCTGTTATGCTGTGGTTTTTGGTTTGCGGGGAACGTCCGGGGACGGCGGGGATGCTTCCTTTGCCCCCTCCGCCTCGCAGTCCCGCTCTCAGCCTGGTGGAAAAATGCGGCCAATTTGCTATAGTATAACATAATCCGCTGTAGTTGTCACCGGGTTTTGGCGGCTATATTTCCGGCAATTGAAAAAAGGCCCCTGGCCGGATCTTGCAATCGGGCCGGGGGGGACCTGGTTTCAGGGGGAATCCCGCCTCGTGCGCTTTGGGCGGCCCCGGCAAGCCCGTGCGCGTGGGGCGGCGCAGCCAAAGAGGAGCGGCAAAGCCGCTCCTCTTTCTCCGGCTTCAGCCGGCCTTATTCATCCAGGTCGATGGAGATATGCTCCGTCCCGTGCTCGTCGAACTCGTCCAGGTACGTGTCGATCCGCTCCATGAGGGCCCCGTAGTTCTCCCGGGTCAGGGGCTCGCCGTCCAGGTCCCGCAGGGCCAGCTCCTCCGCCAGAATCTCGTAAAAAACCACGTCCTCGTAATTTTCAATGGCCTCGTGGATGCCACCGTTGGCGAAGGCCCGGGAGGGAATCAGGTCTCCCTGGTACAACTCCACCAGCTTTCCCATGCCGTGACGGAGACAGTGGGAAAAGATCAGGCTCTCCACCTGGTCGTACTCTTGGATGCGGTCGTCCTCACGGGTGGAATTGAGGACCCAATTGCCTATGTAGACCAGGTCCAGCAGATATCGGTATTGCCGTTCCGTCAACTCGATTTTCATGAACAGGCCCCTCCTCACAGCGCCGGCGGCGGTTATTGCTTCGATACCGTTTTGCACGCCCCTTGCGGGGCAACTGCAAAACATGGCATTTATTACTCCGGCAGTACAAAGCCTCCACAAACTTTTCGATTAAGGAAGCACTGATTAAATCAACATGTGCAGATTTGCGCCAGAAATTTCTGCTGGCAAGGAAGAAAACCGCAGGAATCCTGACGGATTTTAAGATTTTCTAACGCAGTCCAGCGGGAATTTATGGCGTGAAGCTGTGTGCGGGGATTTCATCAGTGGTTCCTTAAATAGCTGCCGGAGCAATAATTTCAGCATACGGCATGATTATAACAGAAGTCTCAGAGAAATTCCACATAAAAAAGAGGGCAGAAAGACTAAAATCTGTCTTGCGGCAAAGAGGCTCTCATAGTATAATACATAACTCAGAGCGATTTGTGACAGGGGGCCGCCTTCCCGGCCCCGGAACGAGAGGAGTGACGGAAATGGATACACGCCCCATCGGCGTGTTTGACTCCGGCCTGGGGGGCCTGACGGCGGTGCGGGTGCTGCGGCGCATTCTCCCGGCGGAGGACTTGGTCTACTTCGGCGACACCGCCCGGGTGCCCTACGGAAGCCGGTCCCGGGAGACCCTGCTGAGATACGCGCGGCAGGACCTGCGCTTTCTCCGGTCCTTCGACCTCAAGGCGGTGCTCATCGCCTGCGGCACCGTGTCCACCACTTCCCTGGACGTGCTCCAGGCGGAAAACGACCTGCCCATCGTCGGTGTGGTGGAGCCCACCTGCCGCCGGGCGCTGGCGGTGACGAAAAACCGCCGGGTAGGGCTCATCGCCACCCTGGCCTCCGTCCGCTCGGGCGCCTACGAGGCCGCGCTGCGGCGGCTGGACCCGGAGGTGGAGGTGTTCTGCCAGCCCTGCCCGCTGTTCGTGCCCCTGGTGGAGAACGGCCGGTTCCGCCCCGGGGACGTGGTAATCGAGACGGTGGCCCGGGAATACTTGGCCCCGCTGCTGGAGCGGGGAGTGGACGCGCTGATCCTGGGCTGCACCCATTACCCGCTGCTGGAGGAGGTCATCGCCTCCGCCTGCGGGCCCGGCGTGGCCCTGGTCTCCGCCGGGGAGGAATCCGCCTTTGAGCTCAAGCGCCTGCTCACCGCCCGGGAGCTCCGGGCCCCGGCGGAGGGCCGGGGAGGGGCGGAGTTCTGCGTCAGCGACCGGGCGGAGGACTTCGAGGGCGTGGCCTCCCTCTTTTTGCAGGAGGACATTCATCACATGGCACGGAGGATCGACATTGACCAGTATTGAGACGAAGGAGCTGCCCGTTTTGCTGACCATCCGGTCGGAGCAGCATTTCGAGGACATGGAGCCCGACAGCATCGAGCTGATGACCGAGGGCGCGTTGACCCCCACAGAGGAGGGCGGGCTGATCCTCTCCTACCAGGAGAGCGCCCTCACCGGGATGGAGGGCGCCACCACCACCTTTGAGGTCCGAGGCCCCCAGGTAATTTTGAGCCGGACGGGAAGCGTGAATTCCCAGATGGTCTTTGAGGAGGGGAAGCAGCACACCTCCCTCTACGAGACCCCCTTCGGCGAGCTGGCCATCGACATTCAGACCAGCCGCCTCCGCCACAGCCTGACGGAGCAGGGGGGACTGATGGACCTGCGGTATTCCATCTCCGTGGACCACTCCGTCACCGGGCGGAACGCCTTTAAAATTCGCGTGCGGAGAAAGCATGAGCCCCGGGAAAACAGGCAATCCTGATACAAAAGACACATGAAAGAGGTTTTATCCATGACGAACATGATCCAAAACGCCAAGGACCAGGCCGCGGCCCTGGCCCTGGCCGCCTACCGGGCCGCCGCGGAGGACGGGTCCCTGCCCCAGGCGGAGGTCCGCACCGCCCCGGTGGAGGTCCCCCGGGACGCCGCCAACGGCGACTTCACCACCACCTTCGCCCTGGCGGCCGGCAAGGTCCTGCGCCAGCCTCCCCGGGCCATTGCCCAGGCCCTGCTGGACCACATGGACCTGGAGGGCAGCTACTTCGCCTCCGCCGAGATCGCCGGGCCGGGCTTTTTGAACTTCCGGCTGGGCCGGAAGTGGTATGAGGAGGTCTGCGCCGCCGTGGAGCGCGAGGGGGCGGACTACGGCCGCTCCGACAGCCTGAAGGGGCAGAAGATCATGGTGGAGTTCGTCTCCGCCAACCCCACCGGGCCCATGCACATGGGCAACGCCCGGGGAGGCGTGCTGGGGGACACCCTGGCCTCCGTGCTCTCCGCCTGCGGGGCGGAGGTCAGCCGGGAGTTTTACGTCAACGACGCCGGGCACCAGATCGACAAGTTCGCCCGGTCCATCTACGCCCGCTGCATGCAGCTGACCTACGGGGAGGAGGCCCACCCCTTCCCCGAGGACGGCTATCAGGGCGACGACATCCGGGAGCTGGCAAAGGGCTTCCTGGCCCAGGGGAAGGATTTCCCCGGCGGGGCCCGGGAGGAGTTCTGGATGGCCGACATGGCGGAGTACGGCCTTTCCGTGAACCTGCCCAGGATGAAGGAGGATCTCCGGCGCTATAAGATCGAGTACGACACCTGGTTTTAC
This sequence comes from uncultured Oscillibacter sp., assembly GCA_910579435.1. Lineage (GTDB taxonomy): Bacteria > Bacillota > Clostridia > Oscillospirales > Oscillospiraceae > Oscillibacter. The sequence continues at coordinate 22,147 of CAJTVF010000026.1, read as the reverse complement.
GAGTCCAGCCTCCACAACAGCGGCGCGGTGGCGGAGACGGCGGAGCTTTTGACCAAGGCCGGGTGGACCTATGAGAAGGACGGGGCGCTGTGGCTGAAAACCGCCCAGATTATGCGGGAGAACCTGCTGAAGGCGGGGAAGAAGGAGAAGGACATTGAGAAGCTGGACCTGAAGGACGACGTGCTCCGCCGGGCCAACGGCTTTTACACCTATTTCGCCGCCGACATCGCCTACCACCGGAACAAGTTTGAGACACGGGGCTTTGACCGGGTCATCAACATCTGGGGCGCGGACCATCACGGCCACGTGGCCCGGCTGAAGGGGGCCCTGGACGCCCTGGGGCTGGACGGCAGCGGGAAGCTGGACATCGTGCTGATGCAGCTGGTGAAGCTGCTGCGGGACGGGGAGCTGGTGAAGATGAGCAAGCGCACCGGCAAGGCCATTTCCCTCTCGGACCTGCTGGACGAGGTGCCGGTGGACGCCGCCCGGTGGTTCTTCAACGCCAAGCCGGACACCCAGATGGACTTTGACCTGGGCCTCGCCGTCCGGGAGGACTCCGAGAACCCCATCTACTACGTGGAGTACGCCCACGCCCGCATCTGTTCGCTGGTGGAGAAGCTGGCGGGGGAGGGCCTGGCGGTCCCCGCCCCGGGAGAGGCGGACCTGAGCCTTCTGACGGCGGAGGCGGAGGAGGTCCTCATCAAGCAGCTGGCCGCCTGGCCGGACACCATCCGGGCCGCGGCGAAGAACTACGACCCCTCCCACGTGAACCGCTACCTGATGGAGCTGGCGGGCTGCTTCCACCGGTTCTACACCGCCTGCCACATCCGGGAGGAGGCTCCCGCCCTGGCACGTGCCCGGCTGCGGCTGGCGGACGACGCCCGGATCGTGCTGCGGAACGGCCTGGCCCTCATCGGCGTGGACGCCCCGGAGCATATGTGATACTTTCTTGAAAGATATGGGGACTCTTGGCGGCTTTGCCGCTTAGAGGCCCCGTATACCCAGAGGGTAAAGTATCCAAAGAACTTTCGCGCGCTCTGGTAGTCTGGTGATTGACCAGGCCGAAGCGACGGCAGCGGGGCCTTCCGCAGACTACGCATAAAATTCCCAGCCTCCGCACAGAATGGAGAGGCGGCAATAGCCGCGACTTCATCCGGGCGGAGGCTGGTTCTATGAAACGTAAGCTGTTCTTTTGGGAGCTGGGGGGCTTCCTGTTTACCGGGGCGCTGGGGACGCTCCTCCACTTTGTTTACGAGTGGAGCGGGGGCAGCGCCCTGGCGGCCTGTGTCTCCGCCGTCAACGAGTCCACCTGGGAGCATATGAAGCTGCTGTTTGTGCCGCTGTTCCTTTTCTCCGTGGTTCAGGTCTGCCTGCTGGGGCGGAACTACCCCAACCTCCTGGCGGTCCGGGCCCTCAGCGCCCTGACGGGGATGCTCCTGATTCCCGTTCTCTTCTATACCTACATCGGGGTTCTGGGCCGCAGCATTGACTGGGTGAACATCGCCATTTTCTTCCTGGCGGACCTGGGGGCCTTTGCGCTGGACTTCGCCCTGCTCCGCCGGGGGACGCTCTCCAGCCGCTGGATGCAGCTTTTGGGGCTGGCGGTCCTGTGGGGGCTGGCCTTCTGCTTCGTGTGGTGTACCTTCCGCCCGGTTCCCCTGCCCCTGTGGCGGGACCCGGTGACGGGACTGTACGGCATTCCTTGAAAACGCCCCTTGGGGCGTTTTCGCCTTTTTGGAATTTACTGTGAATTTGCGCCCCTCCGGCTTGACCAATCGCCGGTGGGGGGAGTATAATATACTAGGCCTTGTTTGAAAAATGGCAAAACGCCCAAAACGGCGGATCTTTTTCCGCCACTCTGCGTTAAATTTTCTTGCCGGGCGTCAGCCCGCCCGCGAAAATTTGCCTTGATTGGCGAAAAAATCTCTCACCGTTGGGCATTCCGTCAATTTTCAAACAAGGCCTAACTTGCGAAATACGCGACGAATGGAGGTCCTTCTATGACGGCCAAACGAAAGCCCGTCGCGCCCTTTTACGCCGTGGGGCTGCTGTGGCTGCTGAGCGGGCTGTTCCTGCCCTTGTATACCACGGCGGCTTATATCCTGCTGGCGGCGGTGTCGGCGGCGGTGTTCCTCCTGGTAAACGGAATCTGCCAGGGCGGAGGGACCGTGGCCGGGTCCGCCGGGACGGAGAAGAAACAAGAGGAGAAAAAACCCGCCCCCTCCACCGGAAACCCGGAGCTGGACAAGGTCATCAAGGACGGGAACCTGGCCCTCAGCGAAATGAAGCGGCTGGACGGCAGCATCGCCGACCCGGGCGTCTCCGCCGGCATTGTGCGGCTGAGCCAGGTGTCGGAGAAGATTTTCCAGGCGGTGAAGGACGACCCGGACAAGCTCCCCCAGATCCGCCAGTTTATGAATTACTACCTGCCCACCACCTTGAAGCTCCTCAACACCTACGACCGCATGAGCGGCGCGGGCGTCTCCGGGGAGAACATCGACGGCACCAAGGAAAAGGTGGAGGATATGCTGAAAACCATTGTCCGGGCCTTTGAAAAGCAGCTGGACGCCCTCTACGGCGCCGACGCCCTGGACGTCTCCACAGATATCCAGGTGATGGAGACCCTGCTGGCCCGGGAGGGCCTGACGGAACCGGAGATGAAGGCGGACCCGGTTCAGGAGGACGGCACGGACATCCGGCTGGAGCTATAACCCCCGCAGAATGTAAATAAATAAGGAGGAAGCGTCATGAAAAACCGAAATCCCGTTTACCTGTTTATCTCCATCCTGGAGGGCATGCTCTCCGGGAGCTGCTTCTATCTGGCGAAGAAGGAGCGGGAGCCCCTGCACCTGGTGACCGGCTGCGTGTGGCTGGCCGTTTCCGTCCTCCATGGCATCCTGGGCATCCGGGAGGAGGAGGAACACATTCTGCTGGTGGAGGAAAACGACTATGAGTGACAATATGATTCCCGAGCTGACCCTGGACCCCGCCGCCGCCGCGGCTCCCGTGCCGGAGCTGACCCTGGAGCCCGCCGCCACCCCCGCCGCCCCCGAGCCGGAAAAGCCGGAGGTCAAGCCTGTGGAGCTGGACGACTCCATGCTCTCCGAGGCGGAGAAGAAGGCCGTGGAGGACTTCTCCAAAAAGATCGACGTGATGGACTCCAACCTGATTCTCCAATACGGCGCGGCGGCCCAGAAGAACGTGGCGGGCTTCTCCGAAAGCGCCCTGGCCTCCGTGCGCACCAAGGACCTGGGCGAGGTTGGAAAGTCCCTCTCCGAGCTGGTGGTGGAGCTGAAGGGCTTTGGCGAGGAGGAGGAGAAAAAGGGCCTCTTCGGCAAGTTCAAGAAGGCCGGGAACAAGCTGGAGGTCATGAAGGCCCAGTACTCCAAGGTCGAAAGCAACGTGGACAAGATCGTCCGGGAGCTGGAACAGCATCAGGTGACCCTGATGAAGGACGTGGCCATGTTCGACCAGATGTATGAGCTGAACCTCAAGTACTATAAAGAGCTGACCATGTATATCCTGGCGGGGAAAAAGAAGCTGGCGGAGGTCCGGGAGAATGAGCTTTCCGCCCTCCGGGCCAAGGCCGAGCAGACCGGCGCCCAGGAGGACGCCCAGCGGTACAACGACCTGGTGCAGATGTGCGAGCGGTTTGAAAAGAAGCTCCACGACCTGGAGCTGACGAGGATGATTTCCATTCAGATGGGCCCCCAGACCCGGCTGCTCCAGAATAACGACACGCTGATGGTGGAGAAAATCCAGTCCTCCCTGGTGAACACCATCCCCCTGTGGAAGAGCCAGATGGTCCTGGCCTTAGGGATGGAGCACGGCCGTCAGGCCACCGCCGCCCAGAGCGCCGTGACGGAAATGACCAACGAGCTTTTGAAAAAGAACGCCGACATGCTGAAAATGGGCACCATCCAGACCGCCAAGGAGGCGGAGCGGAGCGTTGTAAGTATCGAGACCCTCCAGCACACGAACCAGCAGCTGATCTCCACCCTGGACGAGGTGCTGAATATCCAGCGGGAGGGCGCGCAGAAGCGGAAGGAAGCCGAGGTGGAGCTGGGCCGCATTGAGGGCGAGCTCCGGGCGAAGCTGATGGAGCTGCACAAGTAAGTCACCGGAGCTCCCGGGCCACGGAGAAGGCCGCCAGGAACATGGCCTCCAGCTCCAGGGAACGGCTGTCCTCCCAGGCTTGCTGATACCGCTCCAGGGACGCCATATGTTCCCCGGAAAGGCCCTCCTTCAAGGCGGTCAGGTGCTTGTCCTCCAGGATTTTCGAGGTGTTGTAAGCTTCGTGGTCCAGACAGCGGGGGAGCCGCTCCGTGCAGGTGAAGTCCATTAGCAGCTGCATGAGACTGGTCATAGGGGATACCTCCTATATACTAGATATAGGTATATTAACATACCTAAATTAGGTCTGTCAAGAGGTGCATTATGCAATTACTCGCCAAACGCTTAAAAGAATTGCGGGAGGGACGCAGAATTTACCAACGGGAGTTGGCGGAAATTCTGGGTATGTCCTTCCGGGGCTATCAAAATTACGAGACAGGCCAGAGCGAACCCAAACTTGCGACCCTGATTGCTTTAGCGGACTACTATCAAGTATCCATCGACTACCTGGTGGGCCGGACGGACGTGCCGGACTTCCATACAAGCAAGGAATGAGCCTATGAAATTGCTGCAAAAACGCCCGGTGGCGGCGGCTGTCATGGTCCTGGCCATCCTGGCGGGCATTGCCCTGGGACAGGCGAAGAAGCCGGACACGGAGGCCGCCCTGACCGGGGAATTCCTGTACCTCATCCACAATGAGGGCGGCGTGATTACCCAGGATACCGCCGGATACATCGAGGCCATGAACGCCTCCCTCTTCGCCCAGACCGGGGCGCAGATTGCCGTGGACGTGGTACGGACCACCGGAAGCGAGAGTACCGCCGACTACGCCGAGCGGACCTTCCGGGAGCTGGGCGTGGGGTCCCGGGAGCGGAACAACGGCCTTTTGCTGGTGCTGGCCCTGGAAAACCTCTACAACGGCGCGCCGGACGGGGACTACTACCTGGCCTGGGGCAGCGGGTTCAGCTCCAGCCAGCAGGCGAGGCTGGAGGATATCCTCTACGATACCCTGGAGACCTATTTCGCCGGCAAGCGGTATGACGACGGCGTCCGGCACACCTTCCGCAGTCTGGTGGATTATTTGGAGGGGGTCTATCACGTCAGCGTCACCACGGTCCCGCCGTCCCCCGGCGCCATGGGGAATTATCAGACGATTTCCGGCGGTTATCAATCCACCGGCGCGGCGGTGGCGATTGGGACCATCGCCGGCGGACTGGTGACGCTGGTGGTCCTCCTGCTCATTCTCTGGGTGCTGCTGGACGGCATGCGCTACCAGAGCTACCGGCGGCGGTACTACGGCCCCACGGTGATTGGCATTCCCCGGCCTGTATACTACCCGGTGTTCTGGGGCCGACCGAGACGGCCCCGGCGGCCCCCGCCGCCGCCCCCGCCCAGGAGGCCCGGCGGGCCCGGAGGACCGGGCCGGCCGGGCGGCTTTGGGGGCGGCTCCTTTGGAGGGGGCGCGGGCCGGGGTCCCCGTCCCGGCGGCCCGGGACCGGGCAGCTTCGGCGGAGGCTTTGGCGGCGGCTCCTTCGGCGGCGGAGCGGGCCGGGGCGGACGGCCCGGCGGCTTCGGGGGCGGTTCCTTCGGCGGCGGCGCCGGGAGGGGCGGCTTTGGCGGCGGCTCTTTTGGGGGAGGCGTGGGCCGTGGCGGCGGAGCGCGCGGCGGAGGCCGCAGATAAACGCAAAAAGCGGCCCCCGGCGCATAGCTGCGCCGGGGGCCGTTCCTTTGTTCAAAATGGTACAGACGAAGTCGCCGTCGCTTCGGCCCGGATGACTGCCAGACTACAGAGCGAGATAAAGCTCTTTTTGCTAACTTTTCCTCTGGAGAAAAAGTTAGTCCAATACCTGTACCGCCGCACCCAGAACGCCGTCGCCGATGTAGACGCTGAGGGTGCCGTCGATCTCGCCGTCCCAAATGTGGCCGTAATCCGGCAGGGCGGCGGTGAGCTTCTGCCGGACAAGTTCCATCTCGGCGGGGGCTCCGCCGTTGGCCACGGCCAGGTTGTATTTCCTGTGGCTGCCGCAGCGGTCCGCCGTCATGGCCACCAGCTTGTCGATGACCTGATTCCGGCCCCGGACCTTGGCGACGGACTGGAGCTGCCCGTCGGGGGCAAAGGTGATGATGGGCTTGATCTGGAGCAGGGTCCCCGCCGTGGCGGTGACCTTGCCGATGCGCCCGCCCTTCATCAGATACTCCAGGGTATCCACAGAGAAGAAGGGATAGGTATTGGCAATCAGCTGCGGGGCCCGGCGCTCCACCAGGGTCTCCCAGTCCATGCCGTTCCGGATATCCTCCGCCAGCTGGAGCACCGTCAGCCCCTGTCCCAGGGAGCCGCTAACGGAGTCGAAGACCTTGATGGGGAAGGCGTCTCCGCTCTCCTCCGCGATGAGGCGCACCAGGTTGTAGGTGCCGGAGAGGCCGCTGGAGAGCATGACGGCGATGACGCCGTCGAAGCCCGCGTCCCGGATCTCCTCCAGCACGGCCCCCGCGCTCTCGGCGGAGGGCAGGGAGGTCTGGGGCAGCTCCCCGGCCTTGAGGCGGCGGTAGATGTCGGCGCTGTGGATGTCCACGCCGTCGGAATATTCCCCGTCGGCGCAGAGGATGCGCAGGGGGACGATGTAAATGTGGTTTTCCGCCGCCAGACGGGGGGACAGGTCCGCGCAGGAATCCGTCAGCAGCGCGATCTTTTGAGGGGCCACGTGTTCCCAACTCCTTTTTTCAGACAGGGCCCGCCCCTCCGCAGGGGAGGGGGAGCGCTGAATTTGCCGGAAGGCATTACGGCTATTATCCCACAAACGGAAGGAAACTGCAAGAGCGATTTGCGGACTTTTCCCGGGAAATCCGGAGGCGGGGGAAAAATATAGGGAAATCAAGAGATTTTCCCTTTACCTGACGGGGGTTTTCTGCTATAATATACAAGTTACATTCTGCCCGAATGCCGGAGGAGAAAGGAGGGCGCGGCTGTGAAGTATCAGAAATGGAACATCGGCGCCCCCCGGGAGGCGGACATGGCGGCGCTGCGGGAGGCGGGCTATCCCTACCTCATGGCCCTGGTGCTGGCGGCCCGGGGCGCCGCCTCCCCGGAGACGGCGGCGGAATTTCTGGACCGGGACCGGAAGCTGACCCTCTCGCCCATGCTCATGCGGGACATGGACAAGGCCGTGGCCCGCATTCAAAAGGCCGTCGGAGACGGGGAGACCATCGCCGTCTTCGGGGACTACGACGTGGACGGCATCACCTCCACCGTGCTGCTGATGGACTACCTGAAAAGCTGCGGGGCCAAGTGCCTGCGCTATATCCCCCGGCGGATCGAGGACGGCTACGGCCTGTCCAAGCCCGCCATCCAGAGCCTCCGGGACCAGGGGGCCACGCTGATGATCACCGTGGACTGCGGCATCACCGGGAACGAGGAGGTGGACTTCGCCAACTCCCTGGGCCTGGACGTGGTGGTGACGGACCACCACGAGTGCAAGGAAACCCTGCCCAACGCCGCGGCGGTGGTGGACCCCCACCGGCCCGACTGCCCCTATCCCTTCAAATTCCTGGCGGGCTGCGGCGTGGCGCTGAAGCTGGTGCTGGCCCTGGGGGGCGAGAACCGGGAGGACGCCCTCTTTGCCCGCTACTGCACCCTGGCCGCCATCGGCACCGTGGCCGACGTGATGCGGATGGAGGGGGAGAACCGGGCCATCGTCTCCTGCGGGCTGGAGGCCCTGCCCCACACGGACTTCGTGGGGGTCCACGCCCTGCTGCGGGAGGCGGGGCTGGAGGGGAAGCCCGTCACCTCCATTCAAATCGGCTTCGTCCTCTCCCCCCGGATCAACGCCGCGGGGCGCATGGGGGCGGCGGACCTGGCGGCGGACCTGCTGGAGACCAGCGACCCCGCCCGGGCCGAGGAGCTGGCCCGGGAGCTCTGTGAGCTGAACCGGGAGCGCCAGGCGGTGGAGCAGGCCATCTGCGCCGACGCGGTGCGGCAGATCCAGGCCCTCCGCCAGGAGGAGCGCAGCGCCCTGGTCCTCTCCAGCGAGGAGTGGCACCAGGGGGTGGTGGGCATCGTGGCCTCCCGCCTCAGCGAGAAATACTCCTGCCCCAGCTTCATGATCCACCTGAAGGACGGCACGGGCCGGGGGTCCTGCCGGTCCTACGGCGGGTTCAACCTCTTCACGGCCCTGGAGTCCTGCGCGGATTTGCTGGACGGCTTCGGCGGCCATGAGCTGGCGGCGGGCTTTACCATCCCGGAGGAGAACATCGCCGCCTTCCGGGCGCGGATGAACCGCTATGTCCGCTCCGCCACCGGGGGAGAGCCGCCGGTGAGCTCCCTGGACGTGGACGCCGCCGTGGCCTCTCCGGCGGAGCTGACCCTGGAGCAGGCGGAGCAGCTGGAACAGCTGGAGCCCTATGGCGCGGGGAATCCCCGGCCCGTCTTCGCCCTGCTGGGGGCCACGGCGGAGGCCGTGCAGCCCGTGGGGCAGGGGAAGCATCTGAAGTTCCGCCTCAGCAAGGGGGTCAGCCGCTTTGACGCCATTTTCTTCTCCGTCACGGCGGAGGAGTGCGGCGTCGTCCCCGGCAGCCGGGTGGACGCGGCCTTTTACCTCCAGGCCAACACCTTCCGGGGGAATACGACGCTGCAATTGCAGCTGGTGGACGTCCGGCCCTCCCTGCTTCCCAGCCGGAACGAGGCGGAGGCCCTGGCCCTGGTCCGCCGCCTGACGGAGGAAAACGGGCCCGTCACTCCCCAGGAGGCCCTGCGCCTCCGGGCTTCCCGGAGCCAGTACGCCGCCTGCTGGGTGTCCCTGGAGAAGCGGCTCCGCCAGGGGAAGGCGGAGGAGGACCGCCTGCCCTATCTCCGCCGCCTGGCGGCCCGGATGGGGGGGAGCGAGAGCTTCCTCCGGGCCGCGCTGGCGCTGGAGGTCTTCCGGGAGCGGGGACTGATCTCCCTGAGCCGCCAGGGGGACCGGCTGACGCTGTGCCTGATTCCCGTCCAGGGGAAGGTGGACCTCACCGCCTGCCCCTATCTTCTCCGCCTGCAAGGAAAGGAGGCGACCTGAGATGACCATACAGGAACAGTATGAGCTTTTGGAAAAAACCGTCCGCGGCTATAACCCCGCCGCCGACTTCGACCATATCCGGTCCGCGTTCGAGTACGCCGACCGCTGCCACGAGGGGCAGAAGCGCAAAAGCGGCGAGCCCTATATCATCCATCCCCTGGCCGTGGCCCAGATCGTGGCGGAGGAGCTGAAGCTGGACTCCGAGTCCATCGAGGCCGCCCTGCTCCACGACGTCATCGAGGACACCCCTGCCACCCACGAGGACGTGGCCCGGATGTTCTCGCCCACCATCGCCAACCTGGTGGAGGGGGTCAGCAAGCTGACCCGCATCCAGTACGCCACCAAGGAAGACGAGCAGATGGAGAACCTCCGGAAAATGCTCATGGCCATGAGCAAGGACATCCGGGTCATCCTCATCAAGGTCTCCGACCGGCTCCACAACATGCGGACCATGGAGTACCAGTCCCCGGAGAAGCAGAAGCAGAAATCCCTGGAGACCATGGAGATCTACGCCCCCATCTCCCACCGCCTGGGGATGCAGCGCATCAAGTGGGAGCTGGAGGACCTGTCCCTCAAGTATCTGGACCCGGTGGGCTACAAGGAGATCATCACCCGGCTGGACGCCAAAAAGCCGGAGTACGACGCCTTCCTCCTCCGCACCCAGACCCAGATGGACGACCGGCTGACGGAGCTGGGCATCCGGCATATGGTTTACGGCCGCATCAAGCACCCCTACTCCATCTACCGGAAGATGTTCAACCAGAACAAGTCCCTGGACGAGATTTTCGACCTCTTTGCCTTCCGGGTGCTGGTGGACACGGTGGGGGACTGCTACAATGTCTTAGGCGTCATCCATGATATCTACAAGCCCATTCCGGGCCGGTTCAAGGACTATATCGGCACCGAGAAGCCCAACGGCTACCAGTCCCTCCACACCACCGTCATGGGCCCCGACGGCCTGCCCTTCGAGGTGCAGATCCGCACCTGGAAGATGCACGAGGTGGCGGAATACGGCGTGGCCGCCCACTGGAAGTACAAGCAGCACGGCCAGGGAGCGGGCACCGAGGGGAAATACGAGTGGGTCCGCCGGTTGCTTGAAAACCAGGAGGGGGCCGACGCGGAGGAGTATATCCACTCCCTGAAGGTCGACATGTTCGCCGACGAGGTGTTTGTCTTCACCCCCAACGGGGACGTGCAGAACCTCCCCGCCGGGGCGACGCCCATCGACTTTGCCTACGCCATCCACTCCGCTGTGGGCAACAGCATGGTGGGAGCCAAGGTCAACAACCGTATCGTCACCTTCGACCACATCTTAAAAAACGGGGACATCGTGGAGATCATGACCTCCAAGTCCGCCAAGGGCCCCAGCCGGGACTGGATGAAGATTGCCAAGTCCAGCGAGGCCCGGAGCAAGATCCGCCAGTGGTTCAAGAAGGAGAAGCGGGAGGAGAACATCGCGGGGGGCCGCTCCTCCTTCGAGCAGGAGCTGAAGCACGCGGGCCTCGCTATGAAGGACGTGACGGACCCGGAGAACCTGCCCCTGCTGCTGAAAAAGGTGACCTACGGCAGCCTGGAGGAGATGTACGCCGCCATCGGCTACGGCGGCTTCACCGCCCAGAAGGCCGTCAGCCGGATGAAGGGAGAGCTGCTGCGCATTTCCCGCCAGCACCAGGCGGAGGAGCAGCTGGCCGACAAGGCCGGGGAGGCGTCCCTCCCCGTGCCCCCCAGGCCCGTGAGCAAGAGTGAGCAGGACATCATCGTGGAGGGCCTGGACAACTGCCTGGTGAAGTTCTCCCGCTGCTGCACCCCCGTGCCGGGGGACGAGATCGTGGGCTTCATCACCCGGGGGTACGGCGTGTCCGTCCACCGGGCGGACTGCCCCAACGCCGCGCCGGAGCGCCGGGCGGGCCAGGAGGGCCGCTGGCTGAGGGTCACCTGGGGCAGCGACACCAACGAGAGCTATCCCACCACCATCGACGTGGTGTGCAAGGACCGGCTGAACCTGATCCTGGATATCTCCACGGCCCTCTCCAGCACCAACACCTTTGTCTCCGGCCTGAACTCCCGGAGCACGGAGGACGGCTTCGCCGTCATCCGCCTGGAGATCCGGGTCCGGGACGGGGCGCAGATGAAGGCCATCATGAACAAGCTGAACCAAATTTCCGGGGTGCTCCAGGTTACGCGCCCCGCCGGCTGACGGCGGAAGAAATTCCGCTCTGCTGCGTCCCCGCCGCGAAAGCGGCGAGGACTTCGCCCGCTCCGTTCCTTCCGCCTCCCTTCAAGAGGGGACTGGCGTCTCTCCTTGAGCATTCCCCCTCCCCTGTGGGGGGGGGACGGGAGACGGGGGCTTGCGCGGGTGGGCTGGATATGCGTATATACACATACATGAATTTACATACGCGCGTTTATACGCGCGCGTAAAAGGAGGGACTGCTTATGCGCGCGGTGGTTACCCGCGTGAAACACGCCTCGGTTACCATTGAGGGAGAGGTCCGCGGTCAAATCGGAGAGGGCTATCTGGTCCTTCTGGGGGTGGCTCCGGGAGACACGGAGGAGACCGCCGGGAAGCTGGCGGATAAGATCTGCAATCTCCGGGTCTTTGAGGATGAAAACGAGAAGATGAACCTCAATCTGGAGCAGGTGGGGGGGAGCCTTCTGGTGATTTCTCAGTTTACCCTCTTTGCCGACACCTCCTCCCGCCGCCCGGGCTTCTCCGGCGCGGCGAAGCCGGACCTGGCGGTCCCGCTGTACGAAAAATTCATGGCCCGCTGCCGGGAGCGGGGCTTTACCGTGGAGCACGGGGAGTTCGGCGCAAAAATGGATGTGGACTCCCTGAACCACGGCCCGGTGACCATTCTTTTTGACACGGAGAAGTCCTGACAAACAGAATAAACGGAAAGAAAGGACGGATGCTTTCATGAGATTGTTTTCGGATTTCTTTCAAAAGGCGTCCCCTCTGGGGGCGCAGCCCCACAGCGGCTGGAGCTGGAGCCTGTCGGTGAACGGGATTCCCGCGTCCCGCTTTGACTGGGAGGACGTTGCCCGGGCGCTGGACGGCCTGGGACCTCACGACGACAGCTTTGTGATTCTGGAGCAGAGGAAGGGGAAGGACTACTGGTTCATTCAAAGCGCCGTGGCCCTGGTGGGGCCCTATACCGGCGAGTTTGTGGTGGGCGTGGGCTGGAACGAGGACGGAAGCAGGCGCTATATCGAGCACTGCGGCGGAGCCGGGCGGGCCGTGGACATGTTCCGGGCCGCGTGGCAGGGGAAGCCCCTGGACTTTTCCGGCTTCGAGGACCAGTCCGACCAGCTTCCCGGCGATTCCTGACACCTTGGGAAGGGAGGAGATTCCAATGAATGTAAAAATGATGCAGGTGGGCCCCATCGGCACCAACTGCTATATCCTGGAGGATGAGGCCAGCCATGAGGCGGCGGTCATTGACCCCGGCGGGGACGCGCCGGAGATCATCAGGGCCCTGGAGGGGGCGGAGGTCCGGTATATCCTCCTGACCCATGGGCACTATGACCACACCGGCGGCGCGGCGGAGCTGCTGGAGGCGTTTCCCGGAGCGGCAATCTATATCCACAGGGCGGATTTCCAGGATGTGGACCCGTCCCTGTTCCCCCTGCGGACCCAGGTCTCCGGCGTGAATTTCTACGGCGAGGGGGACTGGATTTCCTTTGGGGAAGACCGGGTAAAGCTCCAGGTCCTCCATACCCCCGGCCACTCCGAGGGCAGCGTAGTCCTCCGCTGCGGGGAGCTGCTGTTCTGCGGGGACACCCTCTTCGCCGGGTCCTGCGGACGGACGGATTTTCCCGGCGGCAGCGTGCCCAAGATGCTGGCCTCCCTCCGCCGCCTGGGAGAGCTGGAGGGGGATTTTCAGGTTCTGCCCGGGCACATGGAGACCTCCGCCCTGGCGGCGGAGCGGCAGTATAATCCATACCTCCGCCAGGCGCTGCGGGAGGCAAGATGAAGCTGGAATTTCACGGCCACGACGAGCGATATACGGTAGAGCAGAGCCTTTTGAACCTGTTCCCCGGCGAGCTGCCGGTCTACGAGCCCATCCGGCCCATGGAGGAAACAAACTGGGCCGTCGTCTCCTGGCGGGAGGACGAAAAACGGGGCCGCGCCTGTGTGGAGCTGTGCTGGCAGGGGAAGTCTGTCGCCTACAGCCGGGGCGTGCCCCTGGAGGGCCGCACGCCCTACGAGCGGGAGGGCCGGAGGCGCTACGCCATCGGCGCGGCCTTCTTCCTGGCCTATCAGAGCCTCACCGGGAACACGCCCCCCTGGGGGATGCTCACCGGGGTCCGGCCCGACAAGCTGGTGACGGAAGCCCTGACAGCGGGCAAAACGCCCGGCGCGGCCCGGGAGCTGCTGGAGAAAATTTATTACGTCACTCCCCGCCGGGCCGCTCTGGCCCTGGAGACGGGGACGGCGGCCTTTAAGGCCGCGAAAAGCCTGGGCCCCCGGGACATCGCCGTCTATATCGGCGTCCCCTTCTGCCCCACCCGCTGCGCCTACTGCTCCTTTGTCAGCCAGTCGGTGGAGAAGAGCTTTTCCCTGGTGGACCCGTATGTGGACGCCCTGGCGGCGGAGATCGAGGCCGGGGGACGGATGGCCCGGGAGACGGGCCTCCGGGTACGGGCCATGTATATGGGCGGCGGCACGCCGACAACCCTGACGGCCCCGCAGCTGGACCGGGTGCTGGCGGCCTTTGAGACGGCCTTCGGCCCCGCCCTGGACGCCTGCGGGGAGATTACGGTGGAGGCGGGGCGGCCCGACACCATCACGGCGGAAAAGCTGGCGGTTTTAAAGGCTCACGGCGTTCACCGGATCTCCGTGAACCCCCAGACCATGGAGGAGAACGTCCTCCGGGCCATCGGCCGCCGCCACAGCCCCGGGGACATCGAGGCCGCCATGGGCCTGGCGGCGAACTGCGGCTTCCCCCACGTGAACATGGACCTGATCGCGGGTCTGCCGGAGGACACGGCGGAGGGCTTCCGCCGCTCCCTGGACCGCTGCCTGGAGTTCGGGACAAACAACGTCACGGTTCACACCCTGGCTCTGAAAAAAGGGAGCCGCATCCTGCTGGAGGGCCTGACCATCCCCGGGCCCGAGGCCGTGGGAGAGATGCTGGACCACGCCGAGCCCGCCCTGCGGGCGGCGGGATACGCCCCCTATTACCTGTACCGGCAGAAATACATGTCCGGCAGCTTTGAGAACATCGGCTGGACCCGCCCCGGCGGGGAATGCCTCTACAACATCTATATCATGTCGGAGCTCTGCTCCATCCTCTCTTTCGGCGCGGGCGGGTCGACAAAAATGGTGGACCCCTCCCGGCGGCTCATCCAGCGGCGCTTCAATCCCAAGTATCCCAAGGAGTACACGGAACGCCCCGAAAAAGCGCGGTCCAACCAGGCGGACTTTGCCGCCTTCTATGCCAGGTGAACGGAAAGGAGCCGAGCCCATGTATTCCCTGAAGCAGATCAACGAGGCCATCCGCAGCGATCCCGCCGCCTTCGCCCGGGAGTGCGACGCGCTGTTCGAGAAAAAGGTGGAGGCCGCCGCCGCGCGCATCGCGGACCACCGGGCGGAATCCCATATCATTCTCCTCTCCGGTCCCTCCGGCTCCGGCAAGACCACCACCGCGCTGAAAATCGAGGAAAAGCTGGTGGAGATGGGTATGGAGACCCACACCGTCTCCATGGACAACTATTTCAAGACCATGGACCCGGAGACCTTTCCCCGGAACCGGGAGGGGGCCATCGATTACGAGTCCCCCTTCTGCCTGGATGTGGACCTTCTGAACCAGCACTTTGCCATGCTGGACCGGGGAGAACTGATCCACGTTCCCAAGTATGAGTTCGCCCGGCAGATGCGCTCGGACATTTTCGCCCGGCCCATGCGGCTGGGGAAGGACGATATGGTGATCTTCGAGGGCATCCACGCCCTGAACGACATCATCGTGGGGAAGAACCCCAAGGCGTTCAAGCTCTATATCGCCGCCCGGAGCGGTATTTTGGATGAGGACGGCTCTTTGGTGTTTGACAAGTCCTGGGTCCGCCTCTGCCGCCGCATCGTCCGGGACTTCAAGTTCCGGGGCAGCGACGCGGCTTTCACCCTGAAGCTGTGGGAAAATGTCCGCCGGGGAGAGCGGCTGTATATTTCCCCCTACAAGGAGAACGCGGATTTGATGTTCGACTCCTCCCTGGCCCTCAGCGCCAGCGCCCTGAAGCCCTTCGTGGTTCCCCTGCTGGAGGAGATTCCCCGGGGAAAGTACCAGGTGGCGGAGGACATCCTCCGGGGCCTGGAGAAGATCGAGGCTCTGGACGAGAAGCATATCCCCGCCAAATCCCTGGCGCGGGAGTTTATTGGCGGAAGCCCCTACGACAACCACTGACACGGAAGATGAAAGGAGCGGCACTATGCGCAATCAGGAAAAGCTGTATGACCTGCTGGACACCCTTCGGGCCGGCGTGGAGACGGCGGGGACCCTGGCCCTGGGGACCCTGGGCCTTGCCTGCCAGGGGGCGGAGCGCCTGGCGGGGGGCGTGAAGCTCCGCTATGAGGCCGCCCGGGTGGAAGGCGAGATGGACGAGAAGCTGATGGAGGCCGGGGAAATGGTCTACGCCACCCACACCGGCAGCCCCACGGAATCGGAGGAGCTGCTGGAAAAGCTCCGGGAGATCGACGCTTTGAAGGCGCAGCTGGCCGGGCTCAACGAGACCCTGGGCCGGAGGCCGGAGGCCCCCGCCTGCCCGGGCTGCGGCGAGGCTGTGGGGGAAGGAGACCATTTCTGCCGCTCCTGCGGCGAGAAGCTGGATTGAACAATAAAAAAGAGGAGGATGTAAGATGGAATTTTACACGATTCAACAGGTGCGGGAGAGCGTCCAGGCCCTTTGGGAAAAGCTGAACGGCTTCCAGCCCCAGGTCCTGCTGATTCTGGGCTCCGGCCTGGGGGCCCTGGCGGACGAGGTGGAAAGCCCCATTACCGTGCCCTATTCGGAGGTGCCCCACATGAAGCACTCCACCGCCCCCGGACACAAGGGCCAGTTCCTCTTCGGGAAGCTGGCTGGAAAGGACGTGGCCGTCATGCAGGGCCGCCTCCACACCTACGAGGGCTGGTCCTTCGCCGACGCCGGCTATCCGGTCCGGGCGGCCCGGCTGCTGGGGATTGAGACGCTGGTGGTGACCAACGCCGCCGGGGCGGTGAACACCGCCTGGACGGCCGGGGACATCATGCTGATTACGGACCACATTAAGCTCTTTGGCGTCAGCCCCCTCTGCGGGCCCAACATCGAGGAGCTGGGGCCCCGCTTCCCGGACATGAGCCACGTTTACACCCCGGCCCTCCAGGAAAAGGCCCGGGACGCCGCCAGGGCCCAGGGTCTGGACCTGAAAGAGGGCGTCTACATGTTCTTCCCCGGCCCCCAGTACGAGACTCCGGCGGAGGTCAAGGCGGCCCGCCTCCTGGGGGCGGACGCCGTGGGCATGTCCACGGTGCCGGAGGCCATCACCGCCGCCCACTGCGGCATGGAGGTCCTGGGCTTCACCCTCTGCACCAATATGGCGGCGGGGGTGCTGGAGCAGCCCCTCTCCGGCGACGAGGTCATCGAAGCGGGAGAAGCGGCGGGCCCCAAGTTCACCGCCCTGGTGAAGGGCTGTCTGGAGCGCGTGTAAACAGGGCCTCAAAAATCAGCCGTGAGCCCAGTGGAGCGGGTCACGGCTGAAGGCGGAGAAATTCCACGTCCGGTGCAGCTTTCGCCGCGGCGGAAGCGGAGCGGTAAGGGCAATTTCTGAGCGGGGTGTGCCGCTGGAGGGAATCTGGTTATAAGGCGGGTCCCGGTCCCATAAAGTGGACAATGGGGCCCGCCCCTCACGGACAGAGGCTGTCCGCGCATTTTTGAAAGGTTTCGAGGTATGCTTTTTATGTCGGCTAAGAAAAAACAGTCCTTCCTGGGCGGCGCGGCCATTCTGGCCGCGGCAGTAGCCATTGTCAAAGGCATTGGCTTCTTTTACAAAATCCCCCTCAACAACATCCTGGGCAAGGAGGGCAAGACCTACTTCGACTCCGCCTATCAGATCTACAACGTTCTGCTGTCTATCTCCACGGCGGGTCTGCCTCTGGCGCTGAGCAAGCTGGTGTCCGAGGCACAGGCGCAGGGCCGGGAGAACGAGAAGCGGAGGCTGTTCAGCACCGCCATCTGGATTTTCTTCGCCTTGGGGCTGGCGGGCTTTGCCATCATGTTTTTCGGCACCCGGTCCGTGGCGGAAATGCTTCACAACGAGAGCGCCTACTGGGCCATCCGGGCCCTGTCCCCGGCGGTATTTTGCGTGTGCCTTCTAGCCTGTATGCGGGGCTACACCCAGGGCCAGGGGAATATGACGCCCACCGCCGTCTCCCAAGTGCTGGAGGCCCTGAGCAAGCTGGGCATCGGCCTGGCGCTGGCCTGGTATATCTTCCGGCTGGGCATGGGGCAGGAGTTTGTGGCGGCGGGGGCCATTCTGGGCGTAACCATCGGGACCGTGCTGTCCATGTTCTTCCTGACCGGCTACCTGCTGACCCACCGTTCCCCGGCGGAGGCCCTGGACGTCTCCGCCGGCCGGGGGACTTTGGCCAAGCGCATTCTGGCCATCGGCATTCCCATCACGCTGAGCAACTCCGCCATGAGCGTCATCAACCTGGTGGACACCTCCATTGTCATGGGCCGGCTCCAAAACGGCCTGGGCCTGACAGAGGAAGCCGCCGCGTCCCTGAAGGGGGCCTACGGCTACGCCATGGACATGCTGAACCTCCCGCCCTCCTTCGTCTTCCCGGTGACCATGAGCCTGATCCCCGTGGCGGCGGCGGCCTTGGCCCGGAAGGACCACCGGGAGACGGACCGGATCATCTCCTCCGCTTTCCGGCTCATCGCCATTTTGGCCCTGCCCTGCGGCGTGGGGCTCAGCGTGCTGTCCACGCCTATCATGCGCCTGGTTCTCCCGGCCCAGCCGGAGGCCGCGCTGGAGGCGGGACCGCATCTTCAGATCCTGGGCCTGGCCTGCATTTTCGTCTGTGTCATGAATCTGACCAATGCCATTTTGCAGACCTACGGCAAAGTCCACCTGCCTGTCCTGACGGTGATTCTGGGCGGGCTGGTGAAGATCATTTTGAATTACGTCCTTGTGGGGAAGCCGGAGATCAATATCCATGGAGCCCCCATTTCGACCCTTTGCTGCTATGTGGTCATCGCCGGACTGAACCTGTTTTTGGTCTGGCTCTACTCCCCGGAGAAGCCCCGTTACCTCCAGATTTTTGCCAAGCCGGTCGCGGCCTCCGTCCTCATGGGCGGCGCGGCCTGGGCGGTCCACGGCTTCGTGAGCCGGGCCCTGTCGGGACACTCCGCCTACGGTGCCAACGCCATTGCCACCCTCTGCGGCATCCTGGCAGGGGTAATCGTTTACGCCATTTTGGTGGTCGCCCTGCGGATTTTACGGGCGGAGGACCTGAAAACGGTGCCCCATGGGAAAAAATTGGCAAAGATGTTGCATTTGCGCTAAAAAATTCGGAATATTGGCAAAAAATAGACCCACATTTCAACTTTTTTCTCGAAATTTCTTGCAAAGGCGGGCAATCTATGGTAGATTTTCAATGTAAGCGCCGTTACGGCTGGGAGGATTTCCTGGAGATTATGCGCCTGCTCCGGGCCCCTGGGGGCTGCCCCTGGGACGCGGAGCAGACCCACGGGTCCATCCGCCGGAACTTCCTGGAGGAGACGTATGAGGCTCTGGACGCCATCGACCGGGACGACCCTGCGGACATGTGCGAGGAGCTGGGCGACGTACTGATGCAGGTGGCCTTCCACGCCCAGATCGAGACGGAGCGGGGCCGCTTCACCGTGGACGACGTGGTGAACGGCGTGGCCCGGAAGCTGGTCTACCGCCATCCCCACGTCTTCGGGACCGTGGAGGTGGAGGACAGCCGGGAGGTTTTGGCCAACTGGGAGGCGCTGAAGCGGAAGGAGAAATCCCAGGCCACCACCGCCGACGCCATCGAGGCCGTGCCTCACACCCTGCCCGCCCTCTGGCGGGCGGAGAAGATCGGCAGCAAGACCGCCAAGGCGGGCTTTGACTGGTCCAGCGCCCTCAGCGCCTTGGGGAAGCTGGAGGAGGAGGTCCGGGAGCTGCGGGAGGCCCTGGAGGCCGGAGGCGCGGCGGACGGGCCCCACGGCGTCCGGGAGGAGCTGGGAGACCTGCTCTTCATCACCGCCAAGGTGGCCCAGATGTCCGGCGTGGACCCGGAGGACGCCCTCCACCGGGCCTGCGACAAATTCGACGGACGCTTCCGCCGGGTAGAAGTCCTGGCGGACAAGCCCCTGGGCGAATATACGGAGGCGGAGCTGGTAAACCTTTGGAGGTCCGCAAAAAGCAAGGAGTCTTAACACGCGATTGCGTTAAGAATAAAGAATACCAGAACACAAATGATTGCAGGAGGATACCATTCATGAACAAAGCAGAACTCATCAACGTTGTTTCCGCGGCCGCGGAGGTCTCCAAGAAAGACGCCGAGACCGTCATTACCGCTACGCTGGACGCCATCACCGACGCCCTGAAGGAGGGCGAGAAGGTCCAGCTGGTGGGCTTTGGCTCCTTTGAGGTGAAGAAGCGGGCCGCCCGGGTGGGCCGGAACCCCAAGACCAAGGAGCCCATCGAGATCCCTGCCTCTACCGTGCCGGTGTTCAAGGCCGGCAAGGTTTTGAAGGACATCGTGGGCGGCTGATCGGGGAAAACGCTCTGTTTTGAACAGCCGGCAGGCTTGCCGGCTGTTTCCTTTTCCATGAAAGGAGGACGCGCCATGCGTCTGGACAAATATCTCAAGGTCTCCCGCCTCATCAAGCGGCGGACCATGGCCAACGAGGCCTGCGACAACGGGCTGGTCTCCGTCAACGGCCGCCCCGCCCGGGCCTCCTATGAGGTGAAGGCGGGGGATCAGATCTCCCTCCGCCTGGGAGCCCGGGAGGTGACGGTGGAGGTCCTGTCCGTCCAGGAGACGGTCCGCCAGGCCGACGCCGCCGCGCTTTACAAACAGCTGTCATAAACGAGGCCCTCCCGCCATATCCTGTGGACAGGGAGGGACGAACCATGAACGATTACTCTGTGCCCCAAACCGCCGCCCACCGCCTGGAGCTGGACGGGCGGGAGAGCCTGACCGTCTCCGGCGTGGAGGATGTGGAGCGCTTCGACGAGACCGGCATCGTCATGACCACCGCCGTGGGGACCCTGGTGGTCACGGGGGAGGACCTGCACATCGGGAAGCTGTCCCTGGACGGGGGCGAGCTCCACGTGGACGGGAGGATCGACTCCCTGACCTATGAGGACCAGGGCCCCGGCCGGGGCGGCTTCCTGGGCCGCCTGTTCGGATGAGCGTGGAAAACCAGGCGGCCCAGCAGCTGCTGGTCTTCGGGCAGTCCATCCTCTTGGGCCTGTCCGCGGGGCTGCTGTATGACCTGCTGCGTCCCTTCCGGGTCCGGGCCCCCCGGGCCACCGGATGGCTGGACGGGGCCTACTGCCTGGCGGTGGGCGGAGCCATGTTCCTCTTCCTGCTGCGCCGGGGGGCGGGCCAGCTCCGGGGCTTTGTGATCCTGGGGGCGGTGGGGGGCGCGGTGCTGTATTTCTGCGCCTTTTCAGAGCCGCTGCGGCCCCTGTGGGCGTTTTGGGCGGATACGCTGGCGTTTTTGTGGAGCCTGCTCTGCCTGCCTCTGCGGTGGACAAGAAATTTTTATAAAAAAATGCTCCGCCGGGGAAAAAATCTCTTTTATTTTTGGCGCAAATGCTTTACAATAAGAAACAGTGGGTACAGGCCCGGGAAAGGAGACGGCAGAAATGGCAAAGCAGCGAAAAAAGCCAAAGGCAGTAAAGCTCCGCACGGGCCTTATGACCAAGCTGTTGATCGTGATTCTGCTGGCCGCGCTGGTCTGCGAGGTGTACGCCCTGCGGGAGAAGGTGTCGGCCGCCGAGGCGGAAAGGGAGCAGGTGGCCGCCGAGGTCGAGAGCCGGAAGCAGGAGAACGACGCCCTGGCGGCGGACATCGAGGAGGGCTGCACGCCTGAGAAGATGCAGGAGATCGCCCGCCGGGAGCTGGGCCTATTGCTGCCGGGAGAGTATGTCTTTGAAGTGGGCAGCTGAGCTTGTGGAACCCGTCTTCGCAGCCGTGGAGCGCCGTCTGGCCGGTCTTTTCCCGCCATGCCGCGTCAGTTTCCCTTGCAATCCGTCCGGATTGCGGCGGAGACTCTCCTTGTCTGACGGGAAACATCCCCGTCCATCCGGCATTCCCCGGTTATGAAAACAGGTTCTTACCCCGCGAATCAAGGGAAGGAGAAACTAGAAACCGTATGGAGCCTCAGGTTGGGAGCATTCTGGAAGGCAAAGTCACCAGCATCATGAAATTCGGCGCGTTTGTGGCGCTGGAGGGAGGCGGCTCCGGGCTGGTACATATCTCGGAGATTGCCAATACGTTTGTGGAGGACGTCCACGACCACCTCCAGACAGGCCAGGCCGTGAAGGTTTTGGTCCTGTCGGCGGAGAACGGGAGGGTGAACCTCTCCATTAAAAAGGCCCTGCCCCAGCAGGAGCGGCGGGCGCCCCGCCCGCCCAGGACGGGCCCCCAGTCCGGGCCCCGCCCGGCGGCCGCGCCCAAGCCCGCCCCGGCGCAGTTCCAGGGCCGGGGAAGGACCGAGCCCCTGCCGCCGTCGGGGGACCAGGCCTTTGAGGACAAGCTGAAGCGCTTCCTCTCCTCCTCCGAGGGGAAGATGGCGGACCTGAACCGCAGCATGGACGGCAAGCGGGGGAGAAGAAGGAAATGAAGAAAACCGCCCGTCTCCGGGCGGTTTTCCTTTCGGCATAGAGTGAACAACGTTGAAAACGTGCAGTTTGCACATTTTCAATCAGCGGGCTAGTACTCTACCAAGTTAGGAATTAGAAGATGATAGGGTATAGTTTTCTGAGT
>CAJTVF010000025.1 GCA_910579435.1 uncultured Oscillibacter sp. | reverse complement strand
CTGGCAATAAAATCTGCCCCAATCCGGCATTCCGCCAATTTTCAAACAAGGCCTAATCAGTGCTTCCTTAAAAAAAGAAGAAAGAGGTCCCGAAGGACCGCCTTCTTCTTTTAAAATTTCCAGCATTCGGAAAATTTATCCATTCTTGCCCAGGTACGCCTCCCGGACCTTTTCGTCGGCCAGGAGCTCCGCCCCGGTGCCGGATATGGTGATGTTGCCGGTTTCCAGCACATAGGCCAGGTCCGCGATCTTCAGGGCCATGTTGGCGTTCTGCTCGATCAGCAGCACCGTCACGCCCTGCTTGTTGATCTCGCCGATGATGGAGAAGATGTCCTGCACCACCAGCGGGGCCAGGCCCAGGGAGGGTTCGTCCAGCATCATCAGCTTGGGCCGGGACATCAGCGCCCGCCCCACGGCCAGCATCTGCTGCTCGCCGCCGGAGAGGGTGCCCGCCAGCTGCCAGCTCCGCTCCTCCAGCCGGGGAAAGAGGCTGTAGACCCACTTGACGTCCTCCTCCACCCCCGCCTTGTCCTTGCGGAGGTAGGCCCCGATGCGCAGGTTTTCCAACACCGACATGTCGGCGAAGACCCGCCGCCCCTCGGGGCTCATGGCAATTCCCGCACCCACGATCTTGTCGATGGACTTGCCCAAAAGCTCCTCCCCGTTCCACTGGATGGAGCCGGAGGAGGCCTTCACCAGGCCGGTAATGGTGCGGAGGGTGGTGGATTTGCCCGCGCCGTTGGCGCCGATCAGCGTGACGATCTTGCCGTCGGGCACCTCCAGGGAGATGCCCCGTAGGGCCTGGATGCCGCCGTAGCTGACGTGGAGGTTTTCAATTTTAAGCATCCTCGCTCACCCCCAGATAGGCGTCAATGACGCGCTTGTCGTTCTGAATCGCCGCCGGGTCTCCCTGGGCGATCAGCTTGCCGAAGTCCAGGACGTAGATCCGCTCGGAGATGTTCATGACTAGGTTCATGTGGTGCTCAATCAGGAACACCGTCAGCTGGAAGCGGTCCCGGATCTCGCTGATAAAGGCCGTCAGCTCCTCGGTCTCCTGGGGGTTCATGCCCGCCGCCGGCTCATCCAGCAGCAGCAGCTTCGGCTCCGCCGCCAGGGCCCGGGCAATCTCCAGCCGCCGCTGCTTGCCATAGGGCAGAGAGGTGGCCAGCTCGTCTTTTACGTCCGCCAGGCCCACGGTCTCCAGCAGCTCCAGCACATTCTCCCGCTGCCGGGCCTCCTCCTTCCGGTTCAGGCGGAAGGTGGCCGTGAACACGTTGCTGGCGGCCCGGCAGTGCTTGGCAATCAGCACGTTGTCAAACACGGTCTGGCTCTTCCACAGCCGGATGTTCTGGAAGGTCCGGGCCATCCCCAGGCGGGTCACCTTGTCGGGGGTGGGGGCCAGCGCCTGGGTGTAGTCCCCGGCGTGCTCGCCCTTGTACTGCTGCTTCATCTTCCCCTGGGGGTGGTTCTCCACGATTTTCTCCCCCTGGAACCAGACGGCCCCGTTGGTGGGCTGGTACACGCCGGTAATGACGTTGAAGGCCGTGGTCTTCCCCGCTCCGTTGGGGCCGATAAGGGCCACAATCTCCCCCCGGTTGACCTCCAGGTTAAGGTTATCCACCGCTACCACGCCGCCGAACTGCATGGTGACGTTTTCCACTTTCAATACGTTCCCGCTCATTTCGCCGCGCCCTCCTTCCGGCGTTTCTTCAAGAGGTCCGGCAGCTCCTTGTCTCCCATGATGCCCGTGCGGAAGAACAGCACCACGATCATAATGACCACGGAGAACACCACCATGCGGAAGCCGTTGCGGAGCAGCGGCACCTTGACCCCGCCGATGAAGGTTTCCGCGTCCAGGAAGCGGAGCCACCACTCGCTGGCGGCCACGTACAGGAACGCCGCGATGCAGCTTCCCGACACGGAGCCGATGCCGCCGATGACCACGATCAGCAGAATCTCATAGGTCATGGCGGTGGTAAAGGTCTTGGCCTGGGCCTGGTTGGCGAACATGGCGAACATGCCGCCCCCCACCCCGGCGAAGAAGGAGCTGATGACAAAGGCCAGCCGCTTGTGCCTGGAGAGATTGATGCCCATGGCCTCCGCCGCCACCTCGTCGTCCCGGATGGCCTTGAAGGCCCGGCCGTAGGTGGAGTTGATGAGGAGCACGATCACGGCGATGCAGATTCCCGCCAGCAGGAAGGCCGCGAAGGTGGACAGCCGCAGCACCGTCTCCCCGTTGGCGTTCTGGATGTTGAAGCTGGAGAAGGTGGGGAAATTCTTCAGGGCGTTGGCGCCGTTGGTGACGGGGCCCAGCTTATCCCACTGGAACACCGCCCGGATAATCTCGCCGAAGCCCAGGGTGGCAATGGCCAGATAGTCGCTTTTCAGCCGCAGCACGGGAAGGCCGATGAGCCACGCCACAACGGCCGCCACGCAGCCGCCCAGGATCAGCGCCGCCAGCACCCCCAGCACCAGGCCAACCGCCCCGCCGCCGAAGAGCTCCGGCAGGGAGAAGTTGACGGCGGAGCCGTTGTAGATATAGTAGACCGCGTCCCGCTGGGAAACGGGGATGGTCAAAATCGCGTAGGTATAGGCCCCCAGCAGCATGAAGCCCGCCTGTCCCAGGGAGAACAGGCCCGTGAAGCCGTTGAGCAGGTTCATGGACACCGCCACCAGGGCGTAGACCGCGCCCTTTTTCAGGGCGGTGAAGACCATGATGTTCTTGTTGGGGTCCAGCACGTTTTCCAGGACCACCACCGCCGCCAGCAGGGCCGCTACGCAGAGAAGGCCGATCCAGGCGCTTTTCTTGGAAGTGTTTTTCATAACCGTCCGCCTCCCTTACACTTTGTCGGTGACCTTTTCACCGAAGAGGCCCGTGGGCTTCACCACCAGGATGATGATGAGCAGGGCAAAGGTGAAGGCGTCGGAGAAAATGCTCCAGTTAGAGCCCTTGATAACGCTCTCGGACAGACCGATGATGAAGGCCCCCACCACCGCCCCGGGGATGGAGCCGATGCCCCCGAACACCGCCGCCACAAAGGCCCGGAGCCCCGGCAGGGAGCCGGACAGGGGGACGATGGACTGGTAATTGGTGAAGTACAGCACGGAGCCCACCGCCGCCAGGAAGGAACCGATGATGAAGGTGACGGAGATGACGGCGTTGATTCGGATGCCCATGAGCTGGGCGGTCTCGAAGTCCTTGGCCACGGCCCGCATGGCCATGCCCACCTTGGTGTGGTGAATCAGCTGGGTCAGGGCCAGCACTAGGGCCAGCACCAGGACGGGGGTCACCACGGTGACCACCTTCGTGGGCACGCCGGCAATGGTGATGGTATTGGAGATGCCGGGAATCTCCGGGTACATCTGGGGCAGGCCGCCGGTGACATAGGTCGCCAGGTTCTGGAGCAGGTAGCTCACGCCGATGGCGGAGATCATGACGCTCATGCGGGGCGCTTCCCGCAGGGGCTTGTAGGCCGCCCGCTCGATGACGAAGCCCAAAAGCACCGTCAGGACCAGCACCAGGGGGATGGACGCCGCCAGGGGCAGGCCGGCGGTGAGGTAGACCATCATCAGGCCCGCCACCATGAACACGTCGCCGTGGGCGAAGTTAATCAGGCGCAGGATGCCGTAGACCATGGTATACCCAATGGCGATCAGGGCGTACTGTCCGCCCAGGGACACGCCGGAGAGCAGAATGGAAATGGCGTATTGCACGAGGGAACCCTCCCTTGTCGTTTTGATATGGGGCATGCGGAGGACCGTCTCGAAAAAGGCCGAACCAGCCGCTTTCGAGGCGGTCCTGTGAAACGCCGATGCCTGCCGGGGGATTTTCCCCCCGACAGGCCAGCGGAATCGCAAATCTAAGTTGCCGTCGCTTCGACTTGGTCAATCACCAAGCTGCCAGAGCGAGCGAAAGCTCTTTTGGTAACTTTTCTCTCGCGAAAAGTTACTTCGCGGTCTGGACGGTCTCCAGGGTCCAGGCGCCGGCGGCGTTGTCCGCCGTCTTGATATAGGCGGTATCCCGGACGGCGTCGCCCACCTCGTCAAAGGCGATGTCGCCGGATACGCCGGTGTAGGTCAGGCTGGGCAGGGCGGCCTTGACAGCGGCCTTGTCGGGAGAGCCGGCGGCCTTCAGGGCCTCCAGGGCCACATAGTACGCGTCATAGCCCATGGCGGTCACCGCCGCGATGGTGTCGTTTCCTCCGTTGTTGGTCATGGCGGTGGAGTCCTCCGCCAGCCAGGCCTTGATGCCGTTATCGAAGTCCGGCGCGCCGCCCTCCTGGTAGAAGGTGGAGACGTAAATCTGGACGTTGGAGCCCTTGGCGGCCTCCAGGACCTTGTTGCTGTCCAGGGTATCGGATCCCAGGATGGGGATCTCCAGGTTCATGGAGGCGGCCAGCTTCACGATCTGGGTGGAGTAGGCGATGGACACGGGGCAGAAGATGACGTCCGCGCCCTCGGCCACGGCCTTGTTCAGATAGGTGGAGAAGTCAGAGGTGTTGGTGGGGAAGGAGTCCTTCACCACGTCGCCGTCAAAGGCCTGCTCGAAGTAGTTCAGAAGTCCCTGGTCATAGTCGTTGCCCAGCTCGCCGAGGAGGTACGCCTTCTTGGCGGAGAACTTCTCCTGGGCGAAGTTGGCGAGGACCGTGCCCTGGAAGGGGTCCAGGAAGCAGATGCGGAAGTAGTAGTCGTTGCCCGCGGTGACGCCGGGGTTCGTGCAGGTGACGCCGATGGCGGCAAGGCCCGCCTCGCCGAAGATGGGGCCGCCGGCGATGGCGGAGCTGGAGCCGTAGGTGCCCAGCACCAGGCTCACGTCCTGGCTCACCAGCTGGGAGGCGGCGGTGGGAGCCTTGGAGGCGTCGGAGGCGTTGTCGGCGTAAACCAGCTCGACGGTGTAGGTCTCTCCGCCGATTACCACCGTGGGGGTCTCCTTGTTGGCGTACTGCATGCCCAGCATCTCCTGCTTGCCGCCGGCACCGGAGTCTCCGGTGGCGGGCTCAAACACGCCGATTTTAACAACCTTGTCCCCGCCGGAGCTGCCGCCGCCGGAGGGCTGGGAGCCGCCGGAGCCTTCGGAACCGCCGCTGCCGCCGCAGGCGGCCAGGCTCAGCGCCATGACAAGAGCCAGAAGCATCGCGAAAAACTGTTTCATTCTTTTCATCCTCCTATAACAATCGGACCTTCGTCCTGATATCTTATTTATTCTACGTCTTTTTCTCCAATTTGGCAAGGTAAATTCTTCACAGAAAGATTCCCCGGATTTTGCCGTCCCCCAAGGGCCTCGCCATTAAACCGGCGGCCGATTGTCCTCCGGCAGAGGACAATTCGAAACACTGAGAAACTATCCCCTCCCCCGCGTACGCCTCCGGCGGACAATCGTTTTCGTGATTTTGCTGAACGGGCTGAAATTGGGAAAAATTTTCGACATCATTTTCGCAGTTATTATTGCAATATCATGGAAGTATGCTATAATAAAACCATTGCTCAATTGAAAACCGAGTGGGAGGATACAGCGTCTATGAACATGAAAAAAAGCATCAAGCGGACCGTATGGATCCGCACCGTCGCGGCCCTAGCCTCGATTCTGCTGTTCAGCTTCGTGACTACAGCGAACATTCTGCGCATTCAGAGCGTCCAGAACGCCAATACCCAGGCCGCCAGCCTGCTCCAGCGGGCGCAGGGAGCGGAGACCGCCCACTATAAGTGGGCCAGCAACCTCAGCAACGCCCTCTACGCCGGGACGGAGTTCACCGGCAGCACGGACCCCACGGGCTGCACCCTGGGGCAGTGGCTCTATGGCAACGCGGAGACCGACGACCCCGCCATCCTGGCCCTGCGCAGCGAGCTGGAGCCCTTACATAAGGAGATCCACCAGTCCGCCACCCAGGTGCTGGAGCAGCTGAAAACCAATCCCGCCCAGGCGCAGAACTACTATCACCAGACCATCCTTTCCAACATCAACACCCTGGTGGGCAAGCTGGATAAGGTGGTGGAGCTGGAGACTGCGGCCAATAACGCGGGCCTGGAAAAGCTGCACTCCCTCATTCTCCAGATGCAGCTGGTGTGCTTTATCTGCCTGGTGCTGGCCCTGACCTGCCTCATCGGCCTGGTCACCTATGTGGGCAAGCATGTGGTGAAGCCCATCCTCCTCATTACCGACCGCGCCCGTCCCCTCCAGGAGGGTCATCTGGACCTGCGGATGGACTACCATTCCGAAAACGAGCTGGGCGAGCTGGCCGGCACCCTGGAGAAATCCATGGTCCTGATCCACAGCTATGTGGAGGATATCAACCGTGTCATGGGCCAGCTGTCCCAGGGGAATTTCGACGTCTCCACCTCCGCGCCCTACATCGGCGACTTCCAGTCCATTGAGACGTCCCTCAACAGCTTCACCGCCACCATCTCCGACACCCTGGGCAGCATCGTCCAGACCCAGGGCCGGGTCTCCAGCAACGCCGGACAGCTCTCCAGCGGCGCCCAGGCCCTGGCCCAGGGCGCGACAGAGCAGGCCAGCGCCGTGGAAGAGCTTTACGCCACCTTGGACGACCTGTCCAAGGGCGCGGCGCAGAACGTCCAGTCCGCCGCCGCCGCCCTGGAAAACGCCCGCCTCACCGGCGAGCAGGTGACCATCAGCGGCCAGCAGATGGAGCAGATGGTCTCCGCGATGACGGACATTACCAACTCCTCCCAGGAGATCGGGCGTATCATCAAAACCATTGAGGATATTGCCTTCCAGACCAACATCCTGGCGCTGAACGCCGCCGTGGAGGCCGCCCGTGCGGGCTCCGCCGGCAAGGGCTTCGCCGTCGTCGCTGACGAGGTGCGCTCTCTCGCCACCCGGTCCGACGAGGCCGCCAAGGCCACCAAGGACCTCATCGACAACTCCGTCCAGGCCACGGAGCAGGGCAGCCGCATCGTGGGCCAGGTTTCCGAGTCCCTGAAAAAGACCCTGGAGCTGGTGATGCAGTCCAACACCACCATCGGCGCCATTGCCGAGGCGGTCCAGGGCGAGGCCGCCTCCATCGCCCAGGTCACCGAGGGCATCAGCCAGATCTCCGCCGTGGTCCAGACGAACTCCGCCAGCAGCGAGGAGTCCGCCGCCGTCAGCTCGGAGCTCTTCGAAGAGGTCCACAAGCTGGAGGACGAGACCAAGAAGTTCCGCCTCAAACGGGGAGGACGCTGAGAAACGCGAACAAGGCCGCCTGGGCAAGCGCCCAGGCGGCTTTTTCCTACTCCATCAATCCGGCCCGCCGCATTTGGGCCGTCTTGGACTGGAGGCGGGCGAAGGAGGTCACGCTGTCGTCCTCCTCCAGCAGGGCCTTGGCCTCCGGGGACAGGGTCTGGAAGAATTCGTAAGCCGAGGGGTCCTGATCCAGCAGGTCCTCCAGGCTCAAATATTCCACGCCATACATCCAAATCACCTCCGGGCCTAGTCTGCCCGGTTTTCAAGGGAGTTTATGATGGAATTTCGAACAATTTCTGACAATAAGCGGGACTTCTTGCCCCTGCTTCTCCTGGGGGACGAGCAGGAGGACATGATCGCCCGCTACCTGGACCGGGGAACGCTGTGGGCCCTGTACGACGGCGGGCTCCGGTGTGTGTGCGTGGTGACGGAGGAGGGCGGCGGGGCGTTTGAGATCAAAAACCTCGCCGTGGCTCCGGAGAGCCAGCGGCGAGGCTATGGGCGGGCCATGGTGGAGCATGTGGCCCGGACATACCGGGGCCGGGGAACGCGTTTGCTGGTTGGCACCGGAGACAGCCCGCTGACGGCACCGTTTTATGAGGCGTGCGGCTTCCGGGAAAGCCATCGGGTGAAGAACTTTTTTACAGACCACTACGACCACCCGATTTTTGAGGCGGGGCGGCAGCTGGTGGATATGGTGTATTTTTCTATGGCATTATAATGTGTTATAAACAGAGAGGGTTCCGTAATATTTGGAAACGGTGGACGTATCATAAATGGATATATAGTTTTCAAAGACTTCCGGCCCATAGCGCAGAAGGAAATAGTCCAGGTCGTGGAGCTTTTTGTATACATTGTTCACGTGTTCCATTTCACGTCCCTTCGCCAGTTCCATCTCCCGGGCCAGATCATGCAGCTCCGCTTTCAGGTTCTCATTTTGCACGGACGCCTCCAATTCCTCCATCAGGGTGATGAAATCGTCTGCGGCGTAGTTGTTCGCCGCGGAGACCGCCGTGCCGTACTTCGCGTAGAACGCCTCCTCGGTGAGGCCTTCCGCCTGGCAGACGGCCTCCATGTCCAGACTGCCGTCATAGGCCCAGCCAATCTGAATTTCGCCTGTCTGGTCGAAATAGTTCCAATACAGACTGTCCGGGTCCTCCAGCTTTCCAAACATATCATCGTACAAATATCCGCTCTCCAGCCGCAGGTTGGCCGCGATGATAACCTCGCTCAGGCGCTCAATTTGCTCCGGAGACATCCCTTCCAGCGCTCTTTCCCGAGCGGCAAGCACATCTTTTTTCCCGGGCACTGTGGAAGCGGGAGACTCTCCCTGCGTTTCAGAGGGTTCCGCCTCCTCCGGAACGGCGGCGGATACCACCTCCGGGGATTCCTTCGTATCTTTATCAATTGTGCCGGAAGAACACCCTATCAGAAAAACCGCGAGGGCTCCGATGAGCAGCAGGGCTCCAAAATGGCGCATAACAGCAAACCTCTCATTCCGTTTTACAGATACACAGACTGCCTTGAATTGATTCGCTTTATTGTATCACGGTACTTTTCGCGGGGCAAGGGACAAATGGTTACAAAAACAGCGGGGCAGCATGGCTTTCACCATGCCGCCCCGTTTCGTTCACTTTCCGGTAAAGCCGAACGCGCTTACTCCTTCACGGCAGCCTTCAGCGCCTCCGCCCGGCCGGTCTTTTCCCAAGCCACGCCCAGGTCCTCCCGGCCCATATGGCCGTAGGCGGCCAGCTTGCGGTAGATGGGCTTGCGCAGGTCCAGGTCCCGGATGATGGCGGTGGGCCGCAGGTCGAAGACCTTCGCCACGGCCTCCTCCAGCTTCCCGTCGCTGACGGTTCCGGTGCCGAAGGTGTCCACCATGATGCTGACGGGCTTCGCCACGCCGATGGCGTAGGCCAGCTCGATCTGGCAGCGCTTGGCCAGGCCCGCCGCCACGATATTCTTGGCCACCCAGCGGGCGGCGTAGGCGGCGGAGCGGTCCACCTTGGTGGGGTCCTTGCCGGAGAAGCAGCCGCCGCCGTGGGGGGCGCTTCCGCCGTATGTATCCACAATGATCTTCCGGCCCGTCAGCCCCGCGTCGGCGGCGGGGCCGCCCTTGACAAAGCGGCCGGTGGGGTTCACATAGTATTTCGTGTTCTCATCCAGCAGCTCGGCGGGCAGGACCTCCTTGGCGACCAGGTTAATCATATCCCGGCGGATCTGCTCCAGGGTGACGTCGGGATTGTGCTGAGTGGAGATGACCACGGTGTCGATGCGGACGGGGTTGTTGTTTTCGTCGTATTCCACGGTGACCTGGCTCTTTCCGTCGGGGCGCATGTAGGACACCAGGCCGCTCTTGCGGACCTTGGTCATCTGGAGGCACAGCTTCTGGGCCAGGGACAGCGGCAGGGGCATCAGCTCCGGGGTCTCGTCGCAGGCGTAGCCGAACATCATGCCCTGGTCTCCCGCGCCGTGGTTCAGCTCGGCTTCCTCGTTGTTCTTGTTTTCCAGGGATTTGTCCACGCCCAGGGCGATGTCGGCGGACTGTTCGTCGATGGAGGTGATCACGCCGCAGGTATCGCAGTCAAAGCCGTACTTGCCCCGGTCATAGCCGATGTCCCGGACCACCTCCCGGGCGATTTTGTCGATGTCCACATAGCAGCTGGTGGTGATCTCGCCCATGACGTGGATGAGTCCCGTGCAGGCGGTGGTCTCACAGGCGACGCGGCCCTGGGGGTCCTGGGCCAGGATGGCGTCCAGAACGGCGTCGGAAATCTGGTCGCAGATCTTGTCGGGATGCCCCTCCGTCACGGACTCGGAGGTGAAGAGATAGTGTCTTGCCATAGCTTGCTCCTTTTCGGCCCCTGTGGGGCGGCGCGCCTGTTTTCTCCCGCGCGCTGGGACAATTTTTTTGCCGGCTGAAAGGTCCCTGAGATGCAAAGAAAAACCGTGCGTTTCGACGCGAAACGCACGGGAAGCTCCTTCTCGTTCCTCATCTGTCGTTTCCGCCGGATTTGGCACCTTTCAAACGCAGGTTGCCGTGGCTTCATTGGGCCGTTCCCTCCGCCACTCTTGATAAGGATATTTACTTGCCCTTTATTTTATCAGGTCTGGGCGGTTTGTCAAGAGCCCTCCGCCCTTTTTCGCCGGTTTTTTTTACCAGCCGCCCCAATGTTTAAAAAATGTTGGTGACTTTTTCCGGCGAACGGGGTATAATGCTTTTTAACTTCTAAAAACTTGAACCGGGAGGGAGCTTCCTTGAGAAAGCTGAACAGCGCCATGGAGCGCTTCGCGCTCCGGCACCCCAACTTCGGCGTCCCCAACCTTATGCTGTACATCGTCATCGGAAATGTCGCCGCCTTTTTCCTTCTGCGCATGACCTATTATCAGGCGTACGCGGCTATGGCCTTTGAATGGGGCAGTATTCTCCGCTTCCAGCTCTGGCGGCTGGTGAGCTTTATCTTTATCCCCCAGTCCACGGAGCCCTTCAGCCTGATTTTGTCCCTGTACTTCATGTACTTCATCGGGTCCATGCTGGAACGGGAGTGGGGCACGCCAAAATTCAATCTCTATTACCTCTCCGGCGTGGTCCTGACCATCCTCACCGGCATCATCAGCTACTACGCCTTCGGCGCGGGCGTTCTCACGGGGACCTATTACGTGAATATGTCCATGTTCCTGGCCTTCGCCGCCCTGTATCCCGACGCCCGGCTGATGCTGCTGTACATCATCCCGGTGAAGGCCAAGTGGCTGGCGCTGGCGGACCTGGCCCTCTTCGCCGTGGACGTGATCGCCGCCCTGCTCCGGGGGGACTGGCTCAGCGCCCTGCTGCCCGTCATCGCCCTTTTGAACTTCCTGATTTTCTTCTGGTGCGAGATCGTGGACCAGCTGGACCGGCGGAGGGCCTATGCCCGGCACCGGAACTCCCGCCAGACGATTCAATTCAAGTCCGCCGTCCGCCAGCAGCGGAAGAAGGAGGCCCAGCAGGGCTACCGCCGCAAGTGCTCCGTCTGCGACCGGACCGACACGGACTATCCGGACCTGGAGTTCCGCTACTGCTCCCGCTGCGCCGGCTACCACTGCTTCTGCGTGGACCATATCTTCAACCACGAGCATTTCAAGGAGTGAACCCTTTGAAGAATCCGTTTTTATCCCCCCGATACCGCCTCTCCCTGCCCCAGTCCCTTCTCGCGGCGGTGCTGCTGTCCGGGGGAATCACCCTGCTGGCCCTCTGGTGCCAGCCGAACTCCTTCCGGGAGCTGCTGTCCGGCTTTCTCCGCCAGCCCCTGCTGATCGTTTTAAACGCCCTGCCCATCGGCCTTTTGATCCTGGCGGCGGCGGCGCTGTTTCGCAGCGTCTTCTTCGGCGCGGCGCTGGTGAATCTGGCCGCCGGAGCCCTGTCCATCGCCAACCGGCTGAAACTGGAGGTCCGGGACGAGCCGGTGTTCCCCCGGGACTTCGCCCTGCTCAAGGAGGTGGGCAGCGCCCTGGAGAGCTATGACATCCGCTTTCCCCTCCCGCAGATCGCGGCGGTGGTCCTGGTGACCGCCGCCCTGCTTGCGCTGGGCTTCCTGATTGGCTGTGAGCCCTTCCCGGCGGAGAAGCTCCGGGGCTGGGCGGGGAGCCTCCTGGGCGCCGCCGCCGCTCTGGCGGCTCTGACGGGGCTGATCCTCACCCTTTACGCCTCCAAGGACCTCTACCAGTCCTTTCAGGTCCGCAACGCCGAATACATCCCCTCCGTCTTCAACGACCTGGGTTTCCCCTACGCCTTCTGCCACCACTTCACCACCTATCTTGTTGACCGCCCCGAAGGCTTCAGCCGCGCCGAGGCGGAGGGCTGGGAGACCGGGGACCATCCCGGCCAGGGGAAGGCCGTCAGCGTCGTCATGGTGATGAACGAGGCGTTTTCCGACATCACCGACGCCCCGGCCTTCGCCTGCAGCGGGGCGAACGACCCCCTGCCCAACCTCCACGCCCTCCAAGAGGACCCCCACGCCCTCAGCGGCCACGTGCTGGTCCCCGGCTTCGCCGGAGGCACCGCGAATACGGAATTCGATGTGCTGACCGGGATGCAGACCAACGCCCTCTCCGCCTCCACCACCTCCGCCATGCGGGTGGTGAACCGGGACCTGGACAGCCTGTTCCGGGTCTTTGGGAACGACGGCTATGAGACCTCCTTCTACCACCCGGGAGACAACTGGTTTTACAACCGGGAAAACGTCTACCGCTGGTTCGGCGCGGAGGAAACCCGGTTTGTAGGGGACATGGAGAACCCGGAGTACAAGGGCCGCTGGGTTACCGACGACTACGCCGCGGGCCTCATTGAAGACGCCTTTGAACAGGCGGAGGGCCCCCTCTTCCACTTCACCACCACCATCCAGAACCACATGTCCTACACCGCCGACAAGTACGGGCCGGACTACGCCTTCCCCCCCACGGGGATTTCCGGCCTCTCGGCGGAGGTGGAGACGCTTCTCAGCGTTTACGTGGAGGGCCTCCGGGACGCGGACGCCATGCTGGGCCGCCTGTGGAGGTATTTCGACGCCCGGGAGGAACCCGTGGTCCTGGTCTACTGGGGGGACCACCTGCCCTACCTGGGGAACGACATGCTGGGCTACAAGCAGCTGGGGCTGGATGTGGCCCCTGGGCCGGAGGGGCAGGAAAACCTGACCGCCTATAAGACCCCCTTCGTCATCTGGGCCAACGCTGCTGCTGCGGAGGCCCTGGACTGGGAAAACGCCGCGGAGGCCCTGGACCTGCCGGAGACCGTCTCCGCCTGTTTTCTGGGGGCGGCGGTACTGGAGCTGACGGGCCGGGGCGGGGAAAGCCCCTGGTTCTCCTTCCTGAACCAGCTCCGC
The DNA here is from genome assembly GCA_910579435.1 of uncultured Oscillibacter sp. Taxonomy (GTDB): domain Bacteria; phylum Bacillota; class Clostridia; order Oscillospirales; family Oscillospiraceae; genus Oscillibacter. The sequence goes on along the minus strand of CAJTVF010000025.1, from coordinate 21,228 downwards.
CGGGAGCTTCCCGTGGTGCAGAAAAACGTTTATCAGCTGGCCGGCGGCTCCCTTACCGGAGAGCCGGGCCCGGAACAGCAGGACCTGCTCCGGAAGTGGCGGCGGTGGAGCTACTACAAGCTCCAGTACAAGGAGCTCCCATGAGAGCCCGGCCCCTGGCCCTCTGCGGCGTGCTGGCGGCCCTGGCGGTGGTGCTGCTGTGCCTGGGGGGCGTGATTCCCGGCGCGGTCTTCTGCGCCCCCATCCTGGCTATGGGCGTGCTCCTGCCGGTATTGGAGGAGCTGGGCCCCAAGGCCGCCGGGACGGCCTATGCCGCCGTATCCATTCTGGCCCTTCTGCTGGCGCCGGACCGGGAGACCGCCTTTGTCTATCTGTTTTTCGGCTGGTATCCCATCCTCCGGCCCAAAATTGCCGCCCTGCCCTCCCGGCCCCTGCGGGTCCTGGCCCGGATTGCGGTGTGCAGCGCCGCCGCCCTCCTGCTCTACGGGTTGGTCCTGCGGCTCATGGGCCTGACGGCGGACCTGCTGGATTCCGTCTGGTACTTTAACGCCGCCCTGCTGGCGGCGGGGAACGTGGTGTTCCTGCTGACGGACTCCACCCTGGCCCGGCTGACCAGCATCTGGCACTGGAAGCTGAAAAAATATCTGTACCGATAAGGATTTCAACTATTGAGGTGATACCATGAAAACCGCGCTGGTCCTGGAGGGCGGAGCCCTGCGGACCATCTATTCCTCCGGCGTGTGCGACGCCTTCCTGGACGGCGGCCTGCCCCTGCCGGACTACACCCTGGGGGTCTCCGCCGGGATTGCCTACGGCGTCAGCTACCTCTCCCGGCAGAGCCGCCGGAATTTGCAAATTGTCTGCCACTACGTGGGCGACAGGCGTTACATGGGCTGGCGAAACCTGGCGGCCCCGCAAAACCGGGCCTATTTCGGCCTCAAGTTTGCCTACGAAACCATCCCCAACGAGCTGATCCCCTTTGATCACGACGCCTTTGAGGCCTACCCCGGCCGGGTGGAGGCGGTGGTGACGAACCTGATTACCGGGGAGGCGGAGTACCTGCCGGTGCCCCGGAGGGACGAGCACAACCTGCTGCTCCAGGCCACCTGCGCCATTCCGCTGATGTTCCCCGTCATCCGCATCGGCCGCCAGCCCTACCTGGACGGCGGCTGTGCCGATGCCATCCCCTGGCGGCGGGCCTTCCGGGAGGGCTGCGACCGGGTCGTCGTGGTGCTGACCCGGGAGCGGGACTATTATAAGAAGCCCGGCCGGTCCGACCAGGTCGCCGCCCGGGCGTTCAAGCGGTATCCCAACTTTCAGGAGACCATGCGGACCCGGTCGGAGCGGTACAACGCCTGCCGGGAGGCGCTGTTCGGCCTGGAGCGCCAGGGCCGGGCCCTGGTCATCGCCCCAAAGGACACCCTGGGCTGTTCCCGGACGGAGAAGGACCTGGACACCCTCCGGGCGCTGTGGCAGGAGGGCTATTTCGACGGACGGCGGGAGCTGGACCGGATTCGGGAATTTTGGACACAGGAATAAGGAACGCCCCCTGATGGAATCCATTCCACCAGGGGGCGTTTTTTCTTCACCTGAAAAAGTTAGTCCTCGCAGAGGCCGGCAGTGATGATGGCCATGGAGTAGACCTCCTGGGCGTTGCAGCCCCGGGACAGGTCGTTGATGGGGGCGTTGAGGCCCTGGAGAATGGGGCCGTAGGCGTCAAAGGCGCCCATGCGCTGGCAGATCTTATAGCCGATGTTGCCCGCGTTGATGTCGGGGAAGATGAAGGTGTTGGCCTGTCCGTGGACAGGGGAGTCGGGGCACTTGGTCTTCATCACACGGGGAGACACGGCGGCGTCGAACTGGAGCTCGCCGTCCACCACCACGCCGGGCAGGGCGAACTTCGCCTTCTCGCAGGCATTGTGCATCTTCTCCACGTCCTCACCGGCGCCGGAGCCGTGGGTGGAGTAGCTGAGGAACGCCACCTTGGGATCGATGCCGAAGGTCCGGGCCGTCTGGACGGTCTCCACGGCGATCTCCACCAGCTCGTCCTCAGAGGGCTTGATGTTGATGGCGCAGTCCGCCATGGCGAACACGTCCGGGTCGCCGGTGGCGGAGGGACGGACCAGAATGAAGCAGCTGGAGACGATCTTGCAGCCCGGCTTCGTCTTGATGAGCTGGAGGGCGGGGCGGACGGTGTCGGCGGTGGAGTAGGTGGCGCCGCCCAGGAGGGCGTCGGCGTAGCCCATCTTCACCAGCATGGTGCCGAAGTAGTTGCCCTGCTTCAGCATGGCGCGGCACTGCTCCTCGGTCATCTTGCCCTTGCGGAGGGTTACCATCTCGGCCACCATCTTGTCCATGTCCTCAAAGGTCTCGGGGTCCAGGATCTCCGCGCCCTTGACATTGAAGCCCACTTCCTCGGCGGCGGCCAGGATCTCCTCCCGGTTTCCGATCAGGACGGGCATCAGGAACGTGGCGGACAGCAGGCGGGCGGCGGCCTCCAGGATGCGGGGGTCGGTGCCCTCGGTGAACACGATCTTGCGGGGATGGGCTTTCAGCTTTTTGATGAGAAATTCAAACATGTCTTTTCCTCCAGATGTACAGCGTCTGCTGAGATATCATACCCCCATTATACACCATTGCCCGCCCCGGTCAATCCAAAATTTTGGAGATTCCCCATAAAAATTTACGGTTCTGTCACCAATTTCCAGTCCCATTGTGGCACACTGGAGCCGCCGCTTCGGGGCGCTTTCCGTCGAAACCACCGGAAAACCCCGGAAGACTCCCGTTTTTTTGCCCCTCCCGGGGCTTGACGGAGAGCGAAAAAAGCGGTATGATAGGTATTGGTAACAAATTGTAACTTTTTCAGGACATCCCGCCTCTCCCATTCCCAGGGAGGGCCAAATACAAGGAGACCTCATGAGCGAAGACAGGAAAAAAACCACCGTCCAGGCCCCGCCCTCCCAGGGCGGCAGGCCAAAGCCGGAAACCGCCGGAGAGCGGGAGGACTTTCCGGAGGGCTGGAGCCCCTGGAAGGACTGGGACCTCCCTCCCTCCATCCGGGACTGGGAGCCGGAGGAGGGCGAACGCCGGCCCCCGGAGCGCCGCCGCGCCTCCTCCTCCCGCAGCCGGGAGCGCCGGAGCGCCGCCCCCAGGAAGCCCCGCCCGCCGGAACGGCGGGAGAACCGTTCCCCCCGGCAGGCCATCGCCGAAAAGCGCCTGCACTTCCGCCGCCGCTGGCGGCGCATCGTCCGGGAGAACAAGGCCCACCGCTTCCCGGAGTCCGAGCGGCTGCCCATTCAGCTGATGCTGTTTTTCTGGGGGCTGCTGCCCATGTGGGCCAGCCTCCTCCAGGAGCGGGTGCTGCAAAAGAACAGCGCCTCCCGGCAGAAGAGTGCCCAGAGCGCCCAGAAAAAGCACCGCTGGCGGATTCACCCCGCCGTCTTCCTGGCGGGAGGCTGCGTGGCGGCGGCGGCGGTGCTGTTCGTCTCCACCTATACCAACGGCGTCACCGTCACCTATGACGGGAAGGTGCTGGGCTCCCTCTCCAGCGAGGCGGAGGCCGAGGAGGCCCGGACCGAGCTGGAACGGGTCACCGCCCAGACCCTGGGCCGAAGCTTCACCATCGACGATTCCCTGATTCAATACTCCTCCGGCCTGCTCCGCCGACAGGACCTGGTGGACAAGGAGACCTACGAGGAGGAGCTGAGCCAGGAGGTGGGCATGGTCACCGCCGCATACTGCCTGTACGTGGACGGAGAGCGCATCGGCACCACGCCCTACAAGGGGGCGCTGGAGCAGCTTTTGGAGCAGATCCAGCTCTCCGCCACCAACGAGGGCACCATCTCCGTCTCCTTCGCCGAGAACGTGGAAGTGAAGGAGGAGTTTGTCGCCACCGACAGCCTGATGAACCTGGGCTTCCTGGCGGAGACCCTTTACAGCACCAAGACCGCCGAGGTCACCTACACGGTGGCCAAGGGGGACACCTGGTCCGAGATCGCCGAGGACCACGGCCTCACCTCCAACGAGCTGCTGGCCCTGAACCCCGGCTACGACATCAACAAGCTGCAAATCGGCGAAATCCTCACCATGTCCGCCTCCGTGCCCTACCTGACCATGACCGTGGTCCAGCAGGAGCGGTACGTGGACAGCGTGGCCTTCGACGTGGAGTACACGGACAGCGCCGACCTTTACAAGGGCGATTATAAAGTGACCTCCCCCGGCCAGTTCGGCGCGGCGGACACGGTGGCCAACGTCACCTATGTCAACGGCACGGAGATCGAGCGGACGGTCCTCTCCAGCGTCACCCTTCGCCAGCCCGTCACGGAGCACCGTCTCCAGGGCACGAAGGACCGGCCCACCTGGCTGCCCACCGGCAGCTTCCGCTGGCCCACCACGGGACGCATCACCTCCCGTTTCGGCGGGCGGAGCTCCCCCGGCGGCATCGGGTCCACCAACCACAAGGGCATCGACATCGCCGTCCCGAGAGGGACGCCCATCTACGCCGCGGACGGCGGCACCGTCACCTACGCCGGATGGATGAGCGGATACGGCTATCTGGTCCAGATCGACCACGGAAACGGCTACGTGACCCGGTACGGCCACAACAGCAGCCTGACGGTCTCCGTGGGCCAGAAGGTCTACAAGGGCCAGCAGATCGCCCGGGCGGGCTCCACCGGCAACTCCACCGGAAACCACTGCCACTTTGAAATCCGCCTCAACGGCGTGGCCCGAAACCCGCTGAACTACCTGTAACGCAGAAAAACCCAAAAGAGCCCTCCGGAGCGCTTAACGCTCCGGAGGGCTCTTTTCTTAACCTTATCCAAAGATGCGGCTTTTCGGTCCAATGGGCTGGAAGTGCCGGGCCACGGCCCGGGAGCCGAAGGCCGCTTCCAGCTCTCTCCACTCCGCTGCGGAGAGGAGGCAGAAGCCCAGGGTATCGTCCCCTTTGGAGGGCACAAAGCAGCGGAGCTGCCAGTCCGGCGCGAGAAACGCCTGCAGGGCCCGCAGCGTCGTGTCCCGGTCCATCCGGTCCGGGGCGTAGGGGATGGCCGCAGTGGTTTTTCCTCGCTTCAACAGGATGTCAAATCCCCTGGGCAGGGGGCTGTCCCGAAGTTCAAAGGCAAAGCGGGCGCTTTCCGGCAGGCTTTCGCTGACACAGCGGACGATGTCCTCGTCGTACTCCCGCCAGTCAAACCAGAACACCGCCGGGCTCATCCAAAAGCGTTCTTTCTCCGCCGCCGGGTCCCTTAAATAGCGTTCGATCAGCTGATAATCGGTCACGGTTTCCATAGGGCCTCCATCGTTCAGGGCAGCTTGTATTTCTCCAGGTCCTTGTCCAGCGTCTCGGCGAACTCCCCGGCGGCCTTGAAATCATGGAGATAGCCGTGGCGCCGCTCGTCGTGGTCCTCCCGCTCCTCGATGACGCAGACGGCGATGTTGGAGCAGTGGTCGGATACCCGCTCCAGGTTCGTCAGCAAATCGCCCAGGATAAAGCCCAGCTGCACGGTACACTCTCCGCTCTGGAGCCGGTGGATATGCCGGGCCCGAATCTCGTCGGTGAGCCGGTCGATGGTCTCCTCCAGGGGCTCCACCAGCTTGGCGGCGGCGGGGTCGTCGGCCCGGAAGCAGTCCACCGCAGCGGTGAGGATTTCCTCCAGGGCCCGTTCCAGCACCTGGAGCTCCGCCTCCGCCGCGCCGGAGAAGCTGAGGCCCTTCTCGTGGAGCTCCCGGGCGGATTCCTGGATGTTCAGGGCGTGGTCCCCGATGCGCTCAAAGTCCCCGATGGCGTGGAGCAGCCGGGCCACCGTGTGGATGTCCTCCATGGAGAGGCCGTGCTGGGAAATCTGCACCAGGTAACCGCTGAGGCGGTCCTCGTAGATATCCAGCTTGTCCTCATTCTCCAGGAGCTCCGCCTCCAGGCTCCCGTTATACTTGGACAGCTGCCCCAGAGAGGCCAGCAGGCTTTTCCGGGCCAGGGCCCCCATCTCGCAGGTCATGGCGGCGCACTCGCTGACCGCCGCGCCGGGGGTGCGGAGCAGCAGGGGGTCCAGGAAGGCGAACTGGGGAGTCTTGTCCTCTTCCTTGACAGCCGACCGCGCCAGCCATTCCAGCTGGCGGGAGAAGGGCAGCAGCAGGGCGGTGGTGCCGATGTTGAAAACCGTGTGGCACAGTGCCACGCCCACGGCCCCCACGGTGGAGTCCATGAAGGGGAAGTGGAACAGCAGGTCCCCGCCGCAGAAGACGATAAGGCCGATGGCCGTGCCGATGACATTAAAGGCAATGTGGATGACGGACACCCGCTTTGCTCCCCGGGAGACCCCGATGGAGGAGATCAGCGCCGTGACGCAGGTGCCGATGTTCTGGCCCATGATGATGGGGATGGCCACGCCGTAGGTGATGGACCCGGTGAGGGCCAGGGCCTGCAAAATGCCCACGGAGGCCGCCGAGGACTGGATGACCCCGGTGAACACCGCGCCCACGGCCACGCCCAGCAGGGGATTGCGGAAGGCCGTCAGCAGGTCCGAGAAGCCCGGCAGCTCCGCCAGGGGGCTGACGGAGTTCTTCATCATCTCCATGCCGGACATCAAAATGGCGAAGCCAATGAGGATGCGTCCCACGTCCCGCCGCCGCTGGCGCTTGGACCCCATGATGAGCAGGATGCCCGCCAGGGCGAAGAGAGGGGAGAAGTTCTCCGGCTTCAGGAGATTCAAAAACACGCTCTCGCTCTCGATGCCGGTGAGGGACAGAATCCACGCCGTCAGCGTGGTGCCCACGTTGGAGCCCATGATGACGCCGATGGTCTGGCCCAGCTCCATGACGCCGGAGTTCACCAGGCCCACCAGCATCACCGTCACCGCCGAGGAGGACTGGACGGCGATGGTGATGCCCGCGCCCAGGAGCAGGCCCTTCACGGGGTTGGAGGTCATGCGCTTCAAAAGCCGCTCCAGCCGGCCGCCGGCCATCTTCTCCAGGCTCTTGGACATGGTGGTCATGCCGTAGAGGAAGAAGGCCAGGCCGCCGCAGAGGGTAAACAGGGAAAAAATATCCATGCAGAAACTCCTCACTTCCGCGTCCGCGCCAAGGCGGACGCTCCATCTTATGTGACGGCTTCATTATATATGTGAAGAGCGTGCGCGGGAAATCGGCGGAATCACCAAAACGCAAATTTTGCGGAAAATTTTGGCGTTTTAAACAAAATCACCCTTTCGAATTATTGGATTCGCCCATTTCCGACCCATCCGGCTCGGGAATCCAGGGGCAGCGGCCATAGAAGGAGGTCATGGAACGGATCTCCTCCGCCAGCTCCGCCGTGATTTGGCCGGGCAGGAGCCGCCAGCGCCAGTTGCCGGAGCCCACGCCGGGGACATTGATGCGGCTCTCGCCGCCAAGGCCCAGGTAGTCCTGCATCTGGGCCACAAACAGCCCGGCAACACTGCCCTGCCCCGCCCGGAGCAGGGCCCGCCGGACGTTCTCCGCCCCGGAGACCCCCAGGTATTTCTCAGCGAAATCCCGTTCCCGTTTCGGGGCGGAGGCGTACCACCCGGCGGCGGTGTCGTTGTCGTGGGTGCCGGTGTAGCAGACGCAGCTGGGCTGGTAATTGTGGGGCAGGTAGGCGTTGGAGGGGTCGGAGAAGGCAAACTCCAGCACCTTCATTCCCGGCAGTCCGGACTCCTCCCGGAGCCGGTGGACCCCCTCCGTCAGGATGCCCAAATCCTCGGCGATGAAGGAAATGCCCTGGAACCAGGAGGTCAGCACCCCCAAAAGGTCCATGCCGGGGCCCTTCTCCCAGGTCCCTACCCGGGCGGTCTCCGCCTCCGCCGGGACGGCCCAGTAGCTCTCCAGCCCCCGGAAGTGGTCGATGCGGATGACGTCGAAGAGCCTGGAGGCCCCCTCCACCCGGCGGATCCACCAGCCGAAGCCGTTTTGCTTCATGGCGGCCCAGTCGTAGAGGGGATTCCCCCAGAGCTGGCCGTCCTCGGAGAAGTAGTCCGGCGGGACCCCCGCCACCTTGGAGGGCTTTCCCTCCTGGTCCAGAAGGAACTCCTTCCGCTCGCTCCACACGTCGGCGGAGTCCAGGGAGACGTAGATAGGCAGGTCCCCGATCAGGCCCAGCCCCAGGTCGTTGACATAGGTTTTCAGCGCCGCCCACTGGGTGAAAAACCAGTGCTGGACGCAGGTCTCAAAGGCCGTTTCCTCCGCCAGCTCCACCCGCCAGCGCTCCACGGCCTCCGGCTCGTGGCGGCGGAGGCCCTCGTCGGGCCACTGGAACCAGGGAAGATTTCCGAAATGCCGCTTCGCGGCCCGGTACAGGGCGTACTCCCGGACCCAGGGACGGCTCTCGGCAAAGGCCCGGGCGGCCTCCGCCGCCTCGCCGCTGACCCGGGAAAACGCCTTGCGGAGCAGGGGCTCCCGGCTCTTTTTCAGGGCGGCGTAGTCGATTTTGTCCCCAGCGGGGATTTTAGCGGAGGCCAGCTCCTCCCCGGTCAAAAGGCCGTCCTTCGCCAGGAGGTCCAGGTCGATGAACAGGGGATTCCCGGCGAAGGTGGACTCGCTGGCGTAGGGAGAGTCCCCGGCCCCGGCGGGGCCCACGGGGAGAATCTGCCACCAGGACTGCCCCGCGTCCTGGAGGAAATTGGCGAAGGCCCGGGCCTCCGCCCCCAGGGAGCCGATGCCGTACTCGGAGGGAAGGGAGAAAATGGGCAGCAGAATGCCCGCAGAACGTTTCATAAAGAAAACCTCCATATGATGAATAGTGTGCCCCCTCATTGTAAAAAAACGCCCCCCGGTTGTCAAGAACCGAAGGGCGTTCCTTTACAGCTTCTTCTCGTAACAGTTCAAAATCTCGTGGATGTATCCGTGAAAGAAAAATTCCGTTCCCCCGGCGAAGCGGTAGCCGATGGAGGGATACAGGCGGTTGGCGGGGGCGTTCCCCTCCCAGGTGTCCAGGCGGATAACGGTTTTTCCCTGGGCCCGGGCGGTCTCCTCACAAAACGCCGCCATCCGCTTGGCATAGCCCTTCCCGGACTGGGCCGGGTGGATGCAGAGGGTGTGAATCACCCCCACCTCCTCCCGCTCCGCCGGAATGGACCAGGGAATTTTGCCGTACTCGGGAAGCTGAATCCCGTTGAGGTTCACCACGCCCCAGAGCGCGCCGCCCTCCTCTCCCACGTAGAGGGTCCCGGCCTCCAGAGCCTCGCGGGCGTCCTCCGTGGTGGGATAGCTCCCCCGGAGCCAGTTGGTGTAAACAGGCCCCTGGTCCTCCCGGTCGAAAATGGCCTCGTAAATCGCGCCGATCCCAGGCAGGTCGGCGGCGGCGGCTTTACGGATCATCCCGGCTCTCCTCTCCATCCGTTTCCGTTTCAGGGGACGGCTCCGCAGCCTCCGCCGCAGGGGCCTCCTCCGGCTTCGGGGCGGCTTCCGCCTCCCCGGGGGCCAGAATCTTCTCGGAAATCATATGCACCTTCTTCGCCGCCGGCTCGATCTCCGCCGGGCGGGTGGAGGCATAGGGGCTTTCCACCAGGGCCGGGTCCCGGCCCTCAATGATGGCCACCATCTCCGCGCCGGTGATGGTCTCCTTCTCCAGGAGGTACGCCACCACCTTGTCCATGTCCTCCCGGTTCTCCCGGATGACCTCCACGGCGGTCTTGTACGCCTCGTCCAGCAGGACCTTCACGGCCTTATCCATCCGGGCGGCGGTGTCCTGGGCGCAGTCCATACCGTAGCCCCCGTCCAGGTACTGGTTCCGCCGGGAGGCCAGGGCCATCATGCCGAACTCCTCGCTCATGCCGAACATGGCCACCATATTCCGGGCCACGTTCGTCGCGTCCTGAATATCCTGGGACGCGCCGTTGGTCATGGTGTCCATCACCACCTCCTCGGCGGCCCGGCCGCCCATGGAGACGGTGATCTTCGCCATCAGCTCTTCCTTGGTCCTGAGCTCCGTCTTGTCCTCCTCGGGCATCAGCAGGGTATAGCCCAGGGAGCCCTGGGTGTGGGGGACGATGGTGATTTTCTGCACCGGCTCGGTGTTCTTCTGCTTATAGGCCACCATGGCGTGGCCCACCTCGTGATAGGCCACCAGCTTTTTCTCGAACTCCGTCAGGACGCTGCCCTTTTTCTCCGTGCCGGCGATGACCAGCTCGAAAGCGGCCAGCATGTCCTCCTGGCTCACCAGCTTCCGGCCCTTCCGCACGGCCCGGAGGGCCGCCTCGTTCACCAGGTTGGCGAGGTCCGCGCCCACGCAGCCCGCCGTGGCCAGAGCCACCTTTTTCAGATCCACATCCTCTCCCAGCTTGATGTTCCGGGTGTGGACCTCCAGCGTTGCAATGCGCCCCGCCAGGTTGGGCCGGTCGATGGTGATGCGGCGGTCAAACCGGCCCGGGCGGAGGAGGGCCTGGTCCAGCACCTCCGGGCGGTTGGTGGCCGCCAGGAGGATGACGCCCTTGGTGGGGTCGAAGCCGTCCATCTCCGCCAGAAGCTGGTTTAAGGTCTGCTCCCGCTCGTCGTTGCCGCCCATGCGGTTGTCCCGGGATTTGCCGATGGTGTCGATCTCGTCGATGAAGACGATGCAGGGGGCGACCTTGGACGCCTCCTTAAAGAGGTCCCGGACCCGGGAGGCGCCCACGCCCACGAACATCTCCACAAAGTCAGAGCCGGAGATGGAGAAGAAGGGGACCCCCGCTTCCCCGGCCACGGCCTTGGCAAGCAATGTTTTGCCGGTGCCCGGAGGGCCCACCAGCAGGGCGCCCTTGGGCAGCTTCGCGCCGATCTCCGTGTACTTCCCGGGATTGTGGAGGAAGTCAATGATCTCCGTCAGGGACTCCTTGGCCTCGTCCTGGCCCGCCACGTCCCGGAAGGTGACGCCGGTGGACTTCTCCATGTAGACCTTGGCGTTGGATTTGCCCACGCCGCCGATGCCTCCGATGCCGCCCATGCCCTTTTTCGCCATCCAGTTCATCACCAGGCTCATTACCAGGATGATGATGAAGAAGGGGGCCAGGTTCACCAGGAACAGCAGGATAGGGCTCATGGGGGGCTGATAGTCCTGGTTGATGCGGACCCTCTCCCCGCCCAGGGAGCGGATGTGCTCCACAATGGCGTCGTAGGACTGGAGCTGGACGGTGAAAAGCTCCAGGGACAGCTTCATCTCCCGTCCTTCCCCGTCCACGTGGGTGTAAACGGCGGAGCCGTCCTCCCGGGTGGATTTGGTGTATTCCATCCCCTCGCTGTTGGTGTAGACATAGCCGTCCACCGGGGTGATGATGAGGATGGATTCGCTGTTGTCAAAGTCCACCCCGGCGACCTTTCCGAAGTCCAGCATGTCCAGAAACTCGCTGTACTCCAGCTCCACGGAGCTGGCCTGGTGGCCCATGCTGGTCATGTAGGTGGTGGCGTAGCTCACCAGCACCGCCAGCAGCACGGCCCAGCAAATCAGGTGGATAAAGCCCCGCCAGTTGCTGTTTTTGTTCTGGTCCGGCTTCTTTTTGTTGTTGTTTTGGTCCATGTATGAAGTTGCTCCTTTCTAAAGAAAAGCGCACGGTATCCGTCAGTGCGTGAAACCCGGCGAAATTATATCGCAGTATAACACAGAACCCGGAAAGTCACAAGAAGGTTTCATGAAGTTTCTGTAAATTCCCGCTTTATTATCCTTCCGGGTTATGGTATACTGTGGAATGTATCGACAAAATTTTCAGGCCGGTTCCCCGGCCGGGAAGGAACTCCCTATGGACGAGCGCAAATTCCCCGCCCCCGAGGCCGACGGCGTCATTGAGGGCCGGAACGCCGTCATCGAGGCCCTGCGGGCCGGGACGGCCATTGATAAAATCTACCTCCAGAAGGGCGAAACGGACAAGACCCTGGGCCATATCGCCTCCAAGGCCCGCTCCGCCGGGGCGGTGGTGGTGGAGGCGGACAAGCGGAAGCTGGACGCCATGAGCCGCACCCACGCCCACCAGGGGGTCATTGCCCTCAGCTCCGTCCGGGAGTACGCCAGCGTGGAGGACATTCTCCAGGCGGCGGCGGACAAGGGGGAGGCCCCCCTGCTGGTGGTCTGCGACGAGCTGTCGGACCCCCATAACCTGGGGGCCGTCATCCGCACGGCGGAGTGCGCCGGGGCCCACGGCGTCGTCATCCCCAAGCGCCGCAGCGCCGGGCTGACGGCGGTGGTGGCCAAGACCTCCGCCGGGGCTGTGGCCCACGTGCCCGTGGCCCGGGTGCCCAACCTTCCGGCCCTGCTGGACGATTTAAAAAAGCAGGGCGTCTGGGTCTTCGGCACGGCGGCGGACGGGACCACCTCCCTCTATGACGCGGACCTCAAGGGCCCCGCCGCCATCGTCATCGGCAGCGAGGGCAGCGGCATGGGCCGCCTGGTGTCCGAGCGCTGCGACTTTCTCGTCAGCATCCCCATGCGGGGAAAGCTGAATTCCCTGAACGCCTCCGCCGCCGCGGCGATCCTGCTCTATGAGGCCGTGCGGCAGCGGCTGTAACGATCTTTTATCCCTTTCCTAAGGAGGGAAACCCCATGACCCCGAAGGACAACAACCCCAACGCCCCGGCCCCGGAGGAGGATTATTCCCTGGAGGAAATCCTGGCGGAGTACGGCGGCAGCCTGGAGCACCACCTGCTTCGGGATGCCGAAGCTCCCGCCAAGCCCCCCGCCCCCCCGGAGGAGCCCGCTCCGGCGAAGGAGCCGGAAGCGCCGCCCGTTCCCGAACCCCCGGCGGAGGAAGCGCCTCCGGAGCCTCCCCCGCCGCCGGAGCCCCCTCCCGCCCCGGACCCCCTCCAGGAGGCCGAGAGGGCGGCGGAGGCGGACGTGGCCCGGCTGAACATTCCCCACCCCCGGCCCATCTCCCTGGAGGACGTGGTGGGCAGCACCGTGGACGCGGTGATGGAGGAGGCAAAGGAGCCCCTTCTGCCCCCGAAACGGGGCCTGTTTTCCCGCAAGCCCCTGGAGGAGACGGAGTCCCTCCCCCCGCCGCCGGAACCGGAGCCCGAGCCCGACCCGGAGCCCATCGGCCCTGAGCCCACCCTCTGGGAGGCGGCTCACGACGCCCGGCAGCTCTATATCCGCCGGAAGCATACGGTGGTCCTGCCCCTGGTCACGGCCCTGCCCCCCACGCTGTTCCTGCTTCTGGAGCGGTATCAGATGAAGGTGCCCTACTGGTCCGGGAACCGGGAGGTCCAGTGCGTGGTCCTGCTCGCCTGCCTGGGGCTGACGGCGCTGCTGTGCCGCCATGTGTTTCTCAAGGGCTTCGGCATGCTGCTGCGCCGCCGCTGCGTGGCGGAGCTGCTGGTGTCCCTCTCCGCCCTGGCCTCGGCGGCGGACTGCGCCGCCCGGCTTCTGGGCGGACAGCCCGGCGAGGTCATGCCCTACGCCTCCGTCAGCTGCCTGGGGCTGGTCTTCGCCCAGTGGGGCGTCCGCCGGGAGAGCAAGGGGAACTACGACATGCTCCGGGCCGCGTCCCTGGACGAAGACCCGCCTTACCTTGTCACCAACACCCCCCAGGGGGCCTGCAAGCAGCGGGGCTCCGTCCCCGGCTTCTTCACCACCGCCGCCCGGAGCGACGCGGCCACCCTCTGGCAGACGGCGCTGCTGCCCGCCTTTCTGGCGGCGGCCCTAGTCTTCGCGGGCCTGAGCTCTGCGGGGCAGGAGCGGGGCGGGGACTTCCTGCTGAACCTCTCCGCCATCCTCCCGGCGGCGGCCACCTTCTCCCTGCCCCTGTGCTGGGCCCTGCCCTGGTCCAAGCTGTCGGAGCACCTGCAAAGGACCGGCTGCGCCGTGGCGGGCTGGTCCGGGGCCCAGAAGATCAGCGCCCAGCGGCGGATGATCGTCACCGACGGGGACCTCTTTCCCCCGGGCGCCGTCCAGCTCAACGGGCGGAAGCTCTACGCCGAAACCCAGGAGCGGGCCGTCTCCCTGGCGGCGTCCATGGCCCGGGCCGCCGGGTCCGGGCTGGAGCGGCTCTTTAACAATCTGGTCCGCAGCGAGGGGGGCCGCTATGAGAAGGTGGACGATTTCAGCTTTTACGAGGAGGGCGGCTGGTCCGGGACCATCAAGGGCGAATCCGTGCTGATGGGCGGCGCCTCCTTCATGCGGAAGATGAACGTGAGGCTGCCGGCGGACGTGAACCTGCGCACCGGCGTGTTCCTGGCGGTGGACAAGGAGCTGGCGGCGGCCTTCGCCGTGAAGTACAGCCCTTCGGAGAACGTGGACTTCGCCATGAAGATGATGCAGCGCAGCCGCATCCAGCCCATCCTGGCCTCCCGGGACCCCAACATCACCCCCTCCCTTATCAAGCGGAAGTTCAGCCGGGGCGTACACATGGAATACCCCGGCCTCTCGGAGCGGATCGCCCTCAGCGAGGCGGAAAAGGACCGGGACCTGCCCCGGGCCCTGCTGTTCCGGGAGGGGCTGCTGCCCTACGCGGAGACGGTGGCGGGAAGCCTCCGGCTCTGCAAGGCGGTACGCCGTGCGGCGGCCATCTCGCTGCTGGGAAGCTGGGCGGGGACCCTGCTGACCTTTTACCTTACCAGCCTGGGGGCCTATGAGCTGCTGAACCCCCTGGCGCTGGAGGCTTTCCTGCTGCTGTGGACCCTGCCGGTGCTACTTATGGCGGACTGGACGGGGCGATATTAAAAGGAGTTGCTTTTATGGGAAAATTTGACGGCGTGCTGCTGGCCAGCGACTTTGACAACACGCTTCTCTACACGGAGGACTCCCTCCGCACCGGCGCGCCGGTGCCGCCCCTGCCGGAGCGGAACCGGGAGGCCCTGAAGTACTTTATGGCCCAGGGGGGCCGTTTCGCCATCGCTACGGGCCGGGCCCTTCCCGCCTTCCTCCGCCACGCGGGGGACGTGCCCATGAACGCCCCCGGCGTGGTGTGCAACGGCGCGGCCATCTATGACTTTGAAAAGGGCGAATACCTGGACGCCGCCCTGCTGGACGACCAGGCCCGGCAGCGGGGTCAGGCGGTGCTGGACCGCTTTCCCTCCGTGGCGGTGGAGGCGTACCACATTGACAACGTGATCCACGTGGTCCGCCCCAACGCCATTTCCCGCCAGCACGAGCACATGACCCACGTCTCCCTCACGGAGGCTCCCTCCCTGCCGGAGGTGCCCCTGCCTCTGGGGAAGCTCCTCTTCGAGGCGGACCACGAGACCCTGGAGGGGGTTCTGGCCTTCCTCACCGAACAGGGCTGGGCGGAGGATTACGAGCTGATTTTCTCCGTGTCCCACCTGCTGGAGATGACCATTCAGGGAGCCAGCAAGGGCGGCATGATCCGCCGCCTGGCCGCCCGGCTGGGGATCTCCATGGAGCATGTCTACTGCGCCGGGGACGAGGCCAACGACCTCTCCATGCTCCATGCCGCCGCCGAGGGCTTCGCCCCCGCCAACGCCTCCGCCGCCGTCCGGGAGTCCGGGGCCACGGTGGTCTGCGACGCCCGGGAGGGGGCCATTGCCGACGTGATCGCGATTCTGGACCGGAAATACTCCTGAAATGCCGCAAGCCCCGGCTTTTGCCGGGGCTTGGCAAGAGGGTCGGAGGGCCCTATAATAGACATAGAAGGGCGCCGCCGGTAGGCGGTTGGCCCCGGTTAGTGGTTTACTTCAATAAGAAACCGTCACCGTGCAGGGTGGCGGTTTCTGCTCTTCACAATAATCGTAACGGCAAACCGCCCGATATGTAACGTGATGCGCATGCAGCCCCACCCTTTTCCAAAAAGGGTGTGACCAACCGCCTGCCGTTTGGCACCCGATGACATCTTACCACAGCTTCCGGGGAGAGGCAAGCCCGGCGCGGGCAAGCCTTTCCCGGCAAGCCTTTCCCCCCTTTTTCTTTTGCCTCCCCTTGCATTGCTTTGTTTAAAGTGCTACAATAACGCTTGGTATAGTCAAACAAGTTGAAAAGAATCCACAGATTCCTTTCAGCTCTGCGGCAAACCATTGCCGCAGGCGGCCGCATATGCGGCCGTGGTTTGGACTTCATAGAGAACAACAGCATAGCAGAACGAATCAACGAATTAACAGAGAGGGTGACACAAGCAACATGGAATGGACAATGACGGCCAACGCCCCCGGTACAGTCTCACTGATGCAGGGCAACGAGGCCATTGTGCGGGGCGCGGTAGAGGCCGGAATCCACTTCGCCGCCTCCTATCCCGGCTCCCCCTCCTCCCAGGTGCTGGGAATGCTGGGCAAGATTGCCCGGGAGCGGGGCTTTTACGCGGAGTGGTCCGCCAACGAGGTCTGCGCCTTCCAGGCCTGCACCGGCGCGTCCCTGGCGGGCGCGCGGGCGCTGTGCGTGGTGAAGCAGAACGGCCTTTTGTGCGTGGCGGACGCGCTCCACTGCGCCGCGCAGGCCGGTGTGAAGGGGGGCCTTGTGATCGTCTCCAGCGACGACCCCAGCGCCCACTCCTCCACCAACGAATTCGACTCCCGCTGGCAGGCCATGTCCGCGGGCATCCCCCTGCTGGAGCCCACCACCATGCAGGAGGCCAAGGACATGATTCCCTACGCCTTCGAGCTCAGTGAGAAGGCGGGCCAGATCGTGCTGGTCCGGGTGACCACCCGGGTCTGCCACGGACGGGGCAGCGTGACCCTGGGCCCCCTGCCGGAAAGGCTCCGCCCCCTGGAGCGGGTGAAGGAGTGGGACCGGATGGTCTGCGTCTCCTATATGCACGGCCCGGCCCTCCAAAAGCTGGAGGCCCTGCGCGAGTGCTTTGAGACCAGCCCCTGCAACCACTACGAGGGCCCCGAGGCCCCCAAACAGCTTATCATCGCCGGAGGCACCGGCCGGCTCTACGGCCAGGAGGCCCTCCGCCGCCTGGGCAAGGACCGGGAAACCGGGTTCCTCTCCCTGGGGACCCTCTGGCCCCTGCCGGAGGATTACATATTAAATTACCTCCGCGCCGCAAAGGAGGTCCTGATCCTGGAGGAAGTGGACCCCTTCCTGGAGCGGGCGGTCCAGGCCCTGGCGGGCCGGGAGGGCATGCAAATCCGGTTCCTGGGCCGGGGCAGCGCCCTGCCCGCCGTGGGTGAGCTGGACCCGGACGTGGTTACCGCCGCCATCTGCCGCCTCACCGGCGCGGCCCTGCCGGAGAAACAGCGCGCCGGAGACCTGGAGCTCCCCGTCCGGGAGATGAGCTTCTGCGCGGGCTGCCCCCACCGGGCGACGTTCTACCTTCTCAAGCGGGCCATGCGCCAGGAAAAGCACCCCGGCGTGGTGGTGGGCGACATCGGCTGCTACTTCATGGCGGGCCAGTCCGCCGGACAGTACGCCTGGCAGACCTGCAACTGCATGGGCTCCGGCGTCAACGTGGCCGAGGGTCTGGGCCAGCTGACCAACTACGGCCTGGACCAGAAGGTGGTCACCATGTGCGGCGACTCCACCTTCTTCCACACCATCCTCCCAGGCCTGGTGAACGCCACGTATCACAACGCCAACATGCTCCTTATCGTCCTGGACAACTCCGCCACAGCCATGACAGGCTTCCAGCCACACCCGGGCACCGGCCTCACCGCCATGGGGGACCAGGTGAAGCCCATGGACATTCCCAAGATCCTGGACGCGGTGGGCTGCAAGGTGGAAGTGGCCGACCCCTTCGACGTGGCGGAGGCGGAGAAGACCCTCCGGCGTCTGCTGGACCAGCCGGGGATGAATGTCCTTATCATGCGTCAGCCCTGCGCCACGCTGATGACCAAGGAGCGGAGCAAACAGCCCGTCCGGGTCTACGTGGACCAGGACGTGTGCCTGGGGGACGGCTGCGGCTGCGACAAATACTGCTCCCGGGTCTGGGGCTGCCCCGGCAACACCTGGGACTTCAAGAAAAACAAGGCGCTCATCGACCCCGTCACCTGCGTGGGCTGCGGCGTGTGCGCCAAGCTCTGCCCCAGCGGGGCGATTAAAGTGGAAAGGGGTGAACAGGCGTGAAGCTGAAATACGATCCCTTAAACATCGTGGTCTGCGGCATCGGCGGGCAGGGCAACGTGCTGGCCGCCGAGACCCTGGGCACCGCCATGTGCGACCGGGGCTGCCGGGTGGCCGTGGGGGAGACCTACGGCGCCAGCCAGCGGGGCGGCTCCGTCATGAGCCACGTCCGGGTCTCCGAGACCTGGGACCCCAGCGTGCTGATCCCCGCCGGGGAGGCCCATATCATCATCGGCTTCGAGCCGCTGGAAACCCTCCGCATCGCCCGGAAGTACGCCGGGGCGGACACCGTTACCGTCTACGACCCCCGGCCCGTCTATCCTCTGGGCGTTCTTCAGGGCGTCCAGACTTACCCGCCCCTGGAGGAGCTCCAGGCGGAGATTGCGGACCTCTCCACCATGGCTTTCGCCATTCCGGCGGCGGACATTGCCATGGAGGCCGGGGACTCCCGGGCCGCCAACATCGCCCTGCTCGGCGCGTTCAGCACGCTGTCCGCCGCGCCGCTGAACAGCGAGGACCTGGAGAAAATCCTGGCCCAGCGGTTCCAGGGGAAGGTGCTGGAGCTGAACCGGCGGGCCTTCGCCATGGGCCGGGAGGCCGCGCAGAAAGGGGGCGCGGTGTGATGAAGACCATTCGCGTCGTGTTCCGCCATCCCCAGGGCAAGGCCCCGCTGACGCTGGAGCTGAACCGGGACACCCAGTTTTCCGCCCTGACGCCGCTGTTATATGAGAAGAACTTTGTGGAGCGGCAAAAGCCCGGCTGGCGCTGCCTCTACCAGGAGCACCTGTGCGGCATGAAGCACCGGCTTTCCGACTACGTTCCGGAGGACGCGGAAGAGATCGTTCTGGACCTCTTCGGCTTCTCCCAGGTGCTGGTGTAAAGGAGGAGTGGAACCATGTTAAGTACGATTGCACTGGACACCCAGGTCCTCCGCCCCGGCCTGTGTACCGGCTGCGGGGCCTGCCAGGGGCTGTGCCCCTATTGGGGCAGCGTGGACGGGCGAACCGTCTGCTTCTTCGACTGCGAGCGGACGGACGGCCGCTGCCAGCGGTTCTGCCCCCGGATGCCCACGGACCTGGACGCCCTGCGGAAGCAGTTCTTCCCCGAGGACGCCGTCCTCCCGGAGATCGGCCCCTTCCGGGGGCTGTACCTGGCCCGGGCCGCCGACCCGGCCATCCGGGCCAACGCCCAGCACGGCGGAAGCATGACCGCCCTGGTGGAGCTGGCCCTGAAGGAGGGCTTCCTCGACGCGGCGGTCCTCACCCGCTCCCGGGGCGGCCTGAACCCGGAGGGGGTCCTGGCCACAACGCCGGAGGAGGTCCGGGCCTGTTCCGGCAGCAGCTTCCAGGTGCCGCCCACCCTGGCAACACTGAACCGGGCGCTGAAGGAGGACCAGTATCATAAAATCGGCGTGGCAGGCACGCCCTGCAAGACCCTGGCGGTCTATAAGATGAAGGCGAACCCCCTGCCGGAGAACGATAACCACGCCGGGAACATTGGCATGGTGTTCGGCCTCTTCTGCGGCTGGGGCCTGGACTGGGACGGCCTGAACGCCCTGGCGGCAAAGCACGCCGACCCGGCGAAGGTCTCCCATATGGACATCCCTCCCAGCAAGTACCACTCCCTGGAGCTCCGGGAGGACGGGGAAACCGTCTCGGTGAACCTGGACGAGGTAACGCCCCTGGTCCGCTCCGGCTGCCGGTATTGCGCCGACATGACGGCGGAGTTTGCGGACCTCTCCATCGGCGGGGCCAGAAGCGCCGGCGGCTGGGAGGTCGACAAGGGCTGGAATCAGATTATCGTCCGGTCTGAGAAGGGCGAGGCCCTGCTGAAGCTGGCCCAGGAGAAGGGCGTGCTGGAGTTCAAGGAAGCCATGGAGGGCGGCCTGGAGAAGCTGAAAAAAGCGTCCCTCGGCAAAAGGCGCACAGCGGTAAAGAACCTCCGGGAGCTCACCGGCAAGGCGGAGGACCTGGGATATCTGAATCCCAGCCGGGAGCTGTTCCAGAATCTGTAAGATTGCAAAAAAGAGACAGGCGAAAAGCCTGTCTCTCTTTTTTGAATTGGGAAACATCCCCCGTCCCCGCCGCCCGCAAACCAGCGATGTGTTTGCGGGCGGAAAGCGAAGCCCCCGCAAGGGGGATGCCGTATTCGTAAGGCGGCAAAGCCGCCGGCGGCTACGCAAAAATTCCCGCCAGCGTGCAGTTTTCGGCAAAGCCGGAAACGGAACGGTGGCAGGAATTTCTGAGCTGGTGACCCGGCGGGGATTCGAACCCCGGACCCACTGCTTAAAAGGCAGAAAATGCGAAAACGCCAGAAGCCTTGTGCCCCAATAGATTTGCGTGTTAATGGAGAGAAAATTTGCAACAAATTTCGCAAGAGGACATTTGTGGTTGTTTTATGACATCTCAGAATTTTGTGGATTTGTCTTGTGTTCAGAGCAGGGACATACGCCAACTTTCCACATAATCATAAAGACAGGAGACAACTATGAGTGAAATTTGCAAATTGATTTCTGTTACAAACCAGAAGGGCGGCGTGGGCAAGACCACCACGGCCCTGAACCTGGGAGCAGCGCTGGCCGCTTCCGGCAAGCGGGTCTTGCTGGTGGACAACGACCCCCAAGGGAACCTGACCGCCGCTCTGGGCTTTACCCAGGCCGAGCAGAAGTACACCCTGGCTAATCTGCTGCTGGCCGCCATCGATTACCCGGAGGACCTGGAGCTTCACCTGAAGCGTGCGGTCCTGCACACCGAGAATGGCCCGGACCTAATCCCCGCCAACCGCCGCCTTGCGGACGCCGCCGCCCGGCTACAGGTCATGCAGCTCTCTCAGTACAACGCTGTAGGAGATGCGGAACGGTCCTGCGAGAAGGTCATGGACAGCCTGTTGGCTCCCCTGCGGACTGACTACGATTATATTATCATCGACTGCGGCTTAAAGCAAGAGCTTCTAACCGTCAACGCCCTGGCGGCGTCGCACTACTGCATCATTCCGGTTCAAGCTCACTTCCTCGCCAGCGAGGGCATTCCCGAGGTGTTGGAGCTGGTCCGGTCCGTACAGGCGAAATTCAATCCGAACCTCAAGATTGCTGGCATCTTGCTGACCATGTATCAGTCCCGGCCCCAGCTCTGCCGGAGTGTCCGGGAAAGCGTGGGAGATATCTACGGCGAGCACCGTCCCGGCATTATCCTCGCGGCCATGCTCACCTTCGCGGGCATGGTATTTTTATGGAAAAGGAGGCCCACGACACAATAGACCTCTTGCGAAATTAAGCAAAGCGGTCAAAGTTGCAGATACCGGCA
>CAJTVF010000024.1 GCA_910579435.1 uncultured Oscillibacter sp. | reverse complement strand
CGCCCAGTCTGGCGGCACCGGGACGCTGAACGCCACAGGTACAACTGACAGCAGCAACAATGCCAGCGCAGGCATCGGCGGCAGCACCACCATCTTTGACAGCGGCAGCATTACCATTCATGGCGGCGTAATCAACGCAACTGGTGGTGCGTCTAGATGGTATAGCGGCGCAGGCATATCTAACGGTAAGACGGGCATGGCATACAGAGCATAACAGGCCGGTTATTCTTACCGAGTTAAAGACAAAGGCTGCGGAGAGAAACATTCCCCTCCCCATTTGTCTGGCAGAGTGCTTAAAGGCAGCAAAGGCAACTTCCACTTCGGACTATGTGGTTGCCAATCGAGATGGTGAACCACTGTCTTATACGCAGTTCAAGCGGCTTTGGCAGTATATTGTTACCAGAACGGTTAAGGTGAATATGCTCCTCAAATGTGTTTTTTACTCGGCAGAGCGCAGCCAAATACTTCAAAGCAATCCTTGTGTGGGCATATCGGGCAAGGGTGGCAAGGCCGCAAAAAAGAAAGAGGCATTGACAGATCAGCAGGTAGAGGTGCTTTTGGATACGGTCAAAGGACTTCCTCCCCACTTGTTTATTGTGCTTGGATTGTATTCCGGTCTGCGCCGGGAAGAAATCCTTGCATTGCAATGGGACTGTGTATTTCTGGACGAACCTACTCCCTACATATCTGTAAGGCGAGCATGGCGCACAGAACATAACCGACCGGTGATTTCCACCACATTAAAAACGAAAGCAGCCCGGAGGGACATACCAATTCCCAAGTGCTTGGTAGATTGCCTGCGGGAAGTCAAAGAAACCTCTGTTTCGGAATATGTGATTTGCGACAGCAACGGGGAGGCGTTATCCGCTTCACAGTTTCAAAGGGTATGGCAGTATGTGGTGGTCCGCTCTACTCAGGCGCGTAACTATTATAAATATGTAAATGGGCAGAGCATCAAGTACACCGTCACACCGTCACTGGGGATGACGCAGAAAAATAATCCCAAGATTCACTATACACTGGATTTCCATGTGACACCACATTTGCTGCGCCACACCTATATCACCAACCTGCTGTATTCCGGGGTGGACCCTAAGACTGTCCAGTACCTTGCAGGGCATGAAAACAGCAAAACAACTATGGACATCTACGCAAAGGTGAAGTATAATAAGCCAGAGGAGTTGTTTGGCGTGGTAAATGGCGCTTTCCATCAGGCCACCGATGATTAAGAAATTGCTATTTTTCGTGGTTCCCACATAGGATAACTGAACAATGAAAAGCCGGGAAAGCCCGTAAAATCAAGGAAAAACGGCAATCAAAGAATTTCAGTACGGCCTCAAGGCCGCCCGTAGAGCGCCCCAGTTCTCCAAGCGCTGATCGTTCCCCCTTCAATACAAAGAGCGGAGACCTCCCGGAGGTCTCCGCTTTTTTGCGTGAGCGTTCGTGAGCCCTGAGATTTGTGAAATCGCGGCGGCGGCGAGCTTGGGATACCTCTTTGTCGGGAAAGCAAAACAGCGCTCCGGAGGACCGCCGGTCTTCCAGAGCGCCGTTTTGTGTCAGTCTTTTACGGCCCGCAGCGTCATGACCGCAGCCTGGGCGCGGGTGCAGAACGCGCCGGGGCTGCTTCCGTCGGTGATGCCCCGGGCCTTGGCCTCCGCCAGCTCCGCCGCCAGGGCGGGGCTGACGGGCTGTTTTCCCATTACGGCCAGGAGGCGCTTGCCCAGCGCCAGGACCTCCGCGTCGGTCAGCTTGTCAATGTTCATATCGTCCTCCTCCTCAAACGCCGGGCGTACAACGCCCACGATCTGATTATAGGGCCGGATTTTCCGGCAGACCTCCCCGCCGTTGCTCTGGCTTCCCGTTTGACTGGTATTGCCTTCAATGGCTGCCACGCCGGCTGCCAGCACCGTTTCGACAATGCCCGTGTGGTCCGTGTCCGCGCCGCCGGGGAAGTCGTAGATTACCACGTCCCCGGGGCGGAAGCCCTTGGTCACCCATTGGCCGGACCTCTTCGCGGCGTTCATCAGCGCTCCGCAGGAGGCGGTTTTGACCGGCAGCGAGACGCCCGCCTGCGAGAAAATCCACTGAACGAACGTCATGCACCAGGGATAGACCGTGCCGGAGACCTCCCGCCCATAGTACCAGGTATTGTACTTCACCCGGTTTGAGTTTGCCGGGATCTCCTTCGTCCCCAGCTCCACCCGGGCGAGCTCCAGGACCCGTTCAGCCGTTGCCATTGTCCGCGCCCTCCGCCGCGTCCCCTGCCTTCTGGGTCTGCGTCCCGAAGTAGAACGCGATGACCACGGCGTATACGGTCATAAAGTCCTGGGAGATGGTCCCGGTCACGGCCATATAGGCAAACACGCCCGTCAGCACCAGGGTCACCAGGGACTTTACGCTGAGGAGATTCCCCAGCCGCTTGATGATAGTCTTATTCACAAGTATCCTCCCCTTCTCCGAAACTCTTTCCGGAAACAACCTTTGAAATTTTGATGCCCGCCAGCAGCAGGGCCTCCGCGCCCCCGGCCCCCAGAGTGTATTGGATGAGGGTGTCGGGCACCGCGCCCTTGACGCAGAAAATAGCGGTCATCGCCGCAATGAACGTCAGGGCGAAGAGGCCCATTGCCAGCAGGATGAGGTTGGAGGTCTTGGCCTCCTTCCGCCGTTTTCCCCTCATGCCCCGGACCTCCTTTCCGGATTCTCGCTGTTCATATCGCATTCCCCCTTAAACGTAATAAAAGGCCGCGCCTCAAGAGAAGGGGCCCGGAGGCGGGAAGTTGCACGAAACCGTCACCGGGCGGCCTACCCGTTTCGTTTCTGCCGCCGGGCGGCGGGTCCATGGCGGCCCGCAAAACTTCCGGACCCGGGCGCTGGAATCAGAAGCGGGAAAACAGGCGCCCTCCCCTGGGGGGGGGACGGCGGCCTGTCTGCTTGAAGAGCGGAGACCTCTCGGAGGTCTCCGCCCTTTTGCGCGTGCCGCGCTCAATAGAAATTATTCATCCCGCGGTTCATGTCGCTGTTCAGGCCGCTTTGCCGGAGAAGCTGGGCACAGGCGTCCCGCTCCCTGGTGTCGTAGAACTCAATGTATTTCAACGCGTAGATATCGCAGGCGATGTAACGCTGGCGGCCCGGCTGGAAGATGATGATGTGGTCGTTTCCAACGTCGTGCAGGATGCCCTCCCAGGTGGTGGTCCCCTGGGTGCCGATGAGGAAGGTAGCGGTGACAAAGCTCCCCCGGTTCCGCAGCAGCATGGACTTCATGGAACCCAAAAAGGCCTCGTTCATGCTGGTAGGGGCCTCGATGACCTCAATGGGCTGGTGCGTTTCCAGGTCCAGGGTTCCGGAGGCCCCCTGGAATTCGTTGTGAGCGGAGGGGACGCCGCCGGAGAGGGCGGGCTGGGGCTGCGCCGCCGGCGCAGAAGGGGACTGAGGCTGCGCCGCTGGTGCGGGGACGGCCTGGGACTGCGCCGCCGGGCCGGGGACGGACTGAGGCCGCTGCATCGCCGGGGAGGGGTAGGACTGGGGCTGCTGTGCCGCCGAGGCGTTGGTATTGGTGGTGGTGGTTGTGACGGGGGCGGAGCCTCCGTGGCATCCCGATGAGGCGGAGGCGGTGGTGGTGGTCGTGGTGGAAGTGGTGGTTTGCGCGTGGGCGGAGGGCTGGGGCGCGCTGATCTCGGAAGACCAGTCCGTCAATGGCTGGGACATATACTGTGTGTTGGACATGATGGACACCTCTCAAGTCTTGTAATATGCGTCGGTAGGATTATAGAAACAGTGGTCGCCGATGCGGGTCTGCCAGTAGCCCACGCCAGTGGGAAAAAAGGGACGGCAGTCGGGACCGAAGGGGTTGTAAAACCAAAGCGACTCCGCCACGTCCGGCAGGCGGTTCCCGGCGATGGCCCAGTCGGCGATATCGTAGTGGATCTGCTCGGGCCGCATGTTATATATGTTCTGGGGGTTGTAGGTGCCCCCCTCCGTCTCGCTGGCGCAGACAAACTGGTAGGGCTGAAAAATGATGTTCCGGATGCTGCCCTGGCCCACCCGGGCGTACTCTCCGCCCCGGGCGTGGACCCGGTTCATCACCACGCCCGCCACGGCCTTCATGCCGTTTTCCCCCTCGCCGCCCGCCTCGCATTCGATCAGGCGCGCCAGCAGCTCCCGGTCGGAATATGCCATGGTGCATTCCTCCTTTGTCGCTGGTTCAGCATACGCAAAAAGGGGGCCGCGGGTGACAGCGGTCCCGGAAAAGCGGAGCGCCCCGCCGGAAGGCGGGGCGCTGTCTATGATCCCTTTTGTTCCCGGATGGCGGTGCGGAACATCTCCTCCGTCTGCTGGATGGAGCGGTCCAGGGCGTACTGCTTGGCGTGCTCGCCATAGCGCTTTCCCATTTCCTCCCGCTCCTCAGGGTGCTCGAACCACCAGTCGATCTTCTCCGCGAGAGCTCCGGCGTCCCCGGCGGGGAACAGGCTCCGCCCGTCCAGGGCGAACTGGGGCGTGGCCGACCGGGGGGAGTCCGCGATGATGGGGACCAGCCCGCAGGCGAAGGCCTCCATGCAGCTCATGGCCTCGATCTCCGCGTCGGAGGTGTGGACGTACAGGTCCGCCATATGGAGGATTTCCAGCAGGCGGCCGGGCTCGTAGAACTCCATGACGATGGGGTTTGGGAGCTTCTCCGCCAGGCGGCGGTACTTCTTCTCCAGGGGGCCTTTCCCCGCCAGGATGACCTGGATGTCGTCCTTGTGGCGGCAACGGGCGCAGGCGTCAATGAGCACGTCCTGCCGCTTCTCCCCGGCGTAGCGGCCCACCATCAGCACGTTGAACTTCCCTTGCATCCAGTCCTCCTGGGGGTTCCGCCCGTAAGCGTACTGGGGGCTGATGCCGTTGGAGATGACGTGGAGCTGGGCGGTGTAGCCATGCTGGCGGAGCTGGTTTGCGATCATGTTGCTGGGGCAGTGGATGTGGGTGAAGCGGTTGAAGAAGGTGTCCCGGAACTTGACGTACACAAAGTCGTTCACCCGCCTGCTGTTGCCCAGGTGGAGGGTGAAGGTGATGTTCTCCGGCTGGCAGTGGAAGGCCGCCGTATGGGGGATGCCCAGGCGCTCCACGTGCTTGAGGCCCATGATGGCCAGGGGGGAGGGCATCATGAAATGCACCACGTCCGCCCAGGCCGCCGCCTTTTCGAAGACGTGCTTGTTGGGAATGGCCAGGCGCATTCCCTGGCTGGTGATGAGATGCTCCACGATGGGGAGGAACTTCATCTGCCGCACGGCGTATTTGTAGTCCGTGGGCTTGCCGGTGGCGATGACCCGGACCTTGTTGCCGTGTTCTTTCAGGGCGGTGGCAAAGCGGCGGGCGCTGATGGTGGTTCCGTTGTTGGCGTCGTCGAACTGGTCGATGACCAAGACGATTTTCATACCCCTCGCCGGTCCTCTCAGCCCTGGCCCAGGGCCCGCTCCAGCCCCAGGGCCAGCTGGTCCGGGCAGGAGGTGCTCTTCGCCCCGCAGCCGATGCCCTTCAGGCGGTGAATGGCCTCCTCGGCAGACATGCCCTTCACCAGGGAGGCGATGCCCTGGAGGTTGCCGCTGCACCCGCCGGTGACCCGGAGGGCCTGAATGACGCCCTGGTCGTCCAGGTCCACCTGCATTTCCCGGGCGCAGACGCCCTGGGGCTGGAAGGTATAAGTTTTCATATCGCGCGCACTCCTTTTTTCGCCCGCCAACAAAGGCGGGCCGTTCTTTCGCTTACACAGCATAGCATAAAGGCGGAAAAAAGGCAAGCCCCGCTTCCGGCCTGAACGGCGGGGGCGGGGCTTGGCAGTCAGCTTTTCAAAAACGCTCCGGGGTCCACCGCCTCCCCGTCCCGGGTGACGGAGAAGTGGAGGTGGGGGCTTTGGGCGGCCTCGGCGGCGGCGGTGGTCCCCACCGCGCCGATGATCTGCCCGGCGGTGACCAGGTCCCCGGGCTCTACCGTGGGCTTGGACTGGAGATTCGAATAAGTGGTGGTGTAGCCTCCCTGATGGTCAATGACCACGGTGGTGCCCATCAGGGGGTGGTCCTCCACCGAGGCGACGGTGCCCGCCGTGGCCGCCAGCACCGTGGCGCCGGGCTTGGCGGAGATATCCACGCCGTCATGGGTCCGCCAGTCCGCCAGCGTGGGGCTGTAGACCAGCTGGTCCACGGAGAAGGCCATCAGCACCTCTCCCTTCAGCGGCTCCACGATCAGCTGGGGGGGCTCCGCCATCACCGGCGTGTCGTCCACCTGCACCTCCGGCATGGTGGGGACAATCTCGATTTCCACCGGGGCGGAGGCTTCCTCCAGGTCCTCGTCCTCCTCCGGCTCGGGCTCCGGAGCGGGGACATAGACGTCCCGCGCCGGGGCACTGACCGCCTCTGTGGGCGGCGCCTCCTCCACAACGGGCTTGTCCCCGGCGAAGAGCAGATACCAGCCGCTCACCGCCGCCGCGATCAGGCAGACGCCCAGCAGGAGGTAAAAGCCCGTGCCGCTGAGGACGGATTTCAATTTGTGTTCCATGCAAGAGTTCCTCCCTCATATAAAATAGTCTGAGGGAAGTATGGACAGAGGCAGGGAAAATTATACTGCCCCTCTGGCACGAAACGCTTTTATTTTCGCCCCTCCAGCGCGGCGGCGTAGAGGGCGTTCCGGCTGAGGCCCGTGTGCTCCGCCACCTCCTTGGCGGCGTCCTTTAACCGGGTCCCGGCCTCCACCAGGGCCAGCACCTGGGCCGCGCCCTCCTCCAGGGTGACGGCGGCGGCCTTCACCGGCTCCGCCCCGGCGACCACCAGGACGTATTCCCCCCGGGGATCGTGGTCCCGGTAGTACTCCGCCGCCTCGCCCAGGGTGCAGCGGCGGGTCTCCTCATGGAGCTTGGTCAGCTCCCGGCAGAGGGCGGCGCGCCGGTCCGGGCCGAAAGCCTCGCACAGGTCCGCCAGAGTGGGCCGGAGCTTGTGGGGGGCCTCGTGGAAGATCATGGTCCGGGTCTCGCCCCGCAGGCTGTCCAGGTGTTCCCGGCGGCTCTTCTTGTTGACGGACAGAAAGCCCTCGAAGGTGAAGCGCCCCGTGGGCAGGCCGCTGACCGCCAGGGCGTTCACCGCCGCGCAGCAGCCGGGGATGGACGTCACCGCCACGCCGCTTTCTCCGCAGAGGCGGACCAGGGCCTCCCCCGGGTCCGAGATGGCGGGGGTGCCCGCGTCGGTGACCAAGGCGCAGCTCTCCCCCGCCAGGAGGCGGCTGAGGACCGTCTGCCCGGCGGCGGCGGCGTTGTGCTCATGATAGCTCACCAGGGGCTTTTTGATCTGGAAGTGGTTCAGCAGCTTCAGGGATACCCGGGTGTCCTCCGCCGCGATGAAATCCACCGCCGCCAGGGTCTCCGCCGCCCTGGGGGAGAGGTCCCCCAGATTGCCGATGGGCGTGGCCACCAGGTACAGCGTTCCGCTCATAGCGGGGCCTCCTCTCGAAAGTAAATACGGTCCAGCTCCGCCGTGGGGGAGCCGTCGGGGTTCTCCAGAATCAGCGGCGGCTCCGCTTGAAGCCCCGGCCGCCCGCCCCGGCGGGCCTCCAGCAGGAGGAGGGAGGGGGCCTTTTCCGGACGGGCGCAGACCAGCCGCAGCCGCTTGGGTTCCAGGCCGTTTTCCCGCAGGGCGCAGAGCAGATCCGTCAGCCGTTCCGGCTTGTGGACCAGGCACAGGCTCCCGCCCCAGCGCAGAAGCCGGGCGGCGGCCCGGCAGACGTCCTCCAGGGTGCAGGTCTCCTCCGTCCGGGCGGTCCGGCGGGATTCCCCCTTGGGCAGGGGTCCGCTGGAGGGCGGGAAATAGGGCGGGTTGCAGACCGCCAAATCAAAGCTCCCGGCGGGCAGGTCCGTCTCCCGCAGGTCCTCCCGCCGGAAGGTCAAACGGTCCTGTAAACCGTTCCCCGCTGCCGCCAGCCGGGCCAGACGGACGGCCTCTGGCTGGATGTCCAGGCCCGTCACCGTCAGCTCCCGCTGCCGCTGGAGCAGCAGGATGCTCAAAAACCCCGTGCCGCAGCCCAGGTCGCAGACCCGGAGCCCCGGCTTGAGCCGGGGCATGGAGGAGAGGACGAAACTGTCCAATCCCGGCGGGAACTGCCCGTTTCCATACAAAAAGCGGAGGCCGCCGGGGCACAGCTCCTCCCAGTACGCCGCATCCATCAGCGTACCGGCGGAAAGTCCGCCAGCTTGGCGTTCAGCTTGGAGTAGACGCGGGTTTGGAACCAGGGCTCCGCAGAGGCGGCGACGGCCTCCTCCAGCCCGAACCAGCCCACCCGGCTGTTCTCGTCGGGCTTGCAGCGCACCGGAGCGCCCGGGTCGGCTTCCAGGAGAAAGGTGACGTTCAGGTGGAGGTGGGAGGAGACATACTGTCCCCGCTTCTCGTGGCCGTCCACCGTCAGGATTTCCACCGAGTAAATATCCGGGGACACGGGCCGGACGTCCTCCAGCCCGCTTTCCTCCCGGACCTCCCGCAGGGCCGCGGACAGCAGGTCCCGCTCCCCGTCGGCGTGGCCCCCCAGCCAGGCCCAGGAGTTGTAGAGATTGTGGTAGGCCAGCAGCACCCGGTCCCGGTTGGGGCCGGTCACCCAGGCGGAGGCCGTCAGATGGGCCGGGTCCTCCCGGCCATAAGGGGCCTGGCCAAGCTCCAAAAGGCGGAGCAGTACGTCCCGGTCCCGTGCCTCCTGTTCGTTCCAGGGCCGGAAGGCCCGCAGCTGAGCAGTCAGGTCCATAGTGGTCCTCCTCTTCGTCCGGAATAACAGCCTCTATAGTCGGCGCAGTTGAAAAGAATCCAATGGATTCTTTTCAACGAAGCGCTGCTACGCAGCGCTTCGGGCCGCATATGCGGCCTTTTGCGCCAGACTTCATAGGAAACGCATACGCGCCTTGCGCGCCGGCGGACCAAAGGTTCGCCGGTTGAAAAGGAGCTTTGCTCCTTCTCAACTGCGTTGACTATATAATAGCACAGCTTGGCCAAAAGGGAAAGCGGTAAAATGCAAAGCGCATTTCATCCCGTATTTTTTGCCCGGCGATGGTAGAAGATCCTCGAAAAATGTAAAAAATGCACAATATATAGGGTTTGCGCCGGAAAACCAGAAATATGTCGAAGAAAACTTCACTTTTTTTGTAATCCTATCTTGAAAAACCTGGAAATTTATGCTATTTTATAGAAAACGAGCTGAGAGTGTCAGGACGCTCTGACAGCCGATCAAGAAGGAAAGGTTTGGAATCATCATGGAGAATCAAAGGACTGTGCTTCTGGCGGACGCCAGCGAGGAATTCCGCGCAATGCTGCAGGAGGCCATCGAGCAGGCCGGTGAGTTTACCGTGGCGGCTTCCACCGGAGACGGGCGGGAGGCGCTGCGGCTGATTGAGGAACGGAGGCCGGACCTCCTGCTGACAGACGTAGCCCTGCCGGGGCTGGACGGGCTGGGCCTGCTGAAAACGCTGAGGGATCAGGACGGTTACTGCCCGAAGACCATCATCTGCTCTGCCTTCTGCGGTCATCAGACCCTGACGGAGGCGGAGAAGCTGGGCGTGTGCTACTACCTGCCCAAGCCCTGCGAGCCCGCGTCCCTGATGGAACGGATGCGCGGCATTTTTGAGACTGCCGTCTCTCCCGACGCCCGGGTCCGCGACCTGCGGGTCCATGATCTGAGGAACATCGTTACCAATGTGATTCATGAAATCGGCGTTCCCGCCCATATCAAGGGCTACCAGTACTTGCGGGAGGCCATCATCATTGCGGTAAACGACATGGAGGTCATCAACGCCGTCACCAAGGTGCTGTATCCGGCGGTGGCCAAGAAGTTTGGGACCACGCCCTCCCGGGTGGAGCGGGCCATCCGCCACGCCATCGAGGTGGCCTGGGACCGGGGAGACCTGGAGACGCTGCAAAAGTACTTCGGCTACACCGTGTCCAACACCAAGGGCAAGCCCACCAACTCGGAGTTCATCGCCATGATCGCCGACCGGCTGATGCTCAGCGGGGACAGCTGGGTGCTGCGGGACCAGGGCTGAGGACGCGCGAACAGAAGGAGAGGCAAAGCGCCTCTCCTCTTTTTTATGCCTCCGGACCCAGGCGGGCGCCCGCGAGGGCCTTTTGGTCCTCTGTAAGGGGTCCATCCAGGGACAGCTCCGCCACCCGGCCCGGCCAGCAGAGGAGCCAGTCGTTTGTGGCGCGGCCGTCCAGGTAGTATTGCCGGTAAGCGGCCTCCGCGCCCCAGGGGGCGGGGTCCGCCGAGCGGTAAACGCGGTCAAACTCGGGGAAGTCCAGGGAGGGTTCCTCTTCCGTCAGAAGGTCCTTTACCAGCGCGTCGTAAAGCACCTGGCCCTTGGGCGCATAGATGGTATAGCTGAGATGGATGGAGCCCGGCCGGACGGTTTCGTCTTCCGTGTTTTGAAAGGCGTATTCCCAAGAGAATATTTGTCAAGGGGGATTTCACCATAAAGATGAAATCCCCCGACAATTTTAAAACTTAGAGTTGTTCAATTAAGCGGTACATTTTTTCAACATAGAGATCTGGGTGATTTATACTGATGTCGCCATGATAGAAACCGGGGAATACTTCCAAAGATGAATTTCGAATTGTCTGATGGATTATTTCAGCAGACTTTTTCATAATATCTTGTTCCTTGGAGCCGACCAAAATCAGTGCTTTTGTACAACAGTTTGCAAGACTGTGCTTCATCTGATAGTTGGCATTTGCCATAAGAAATGAAATCATGTCCGCTTTTGAAATCGCAGAGCTATCTCTATAGTACTCATCAAAAAAGGTAGGCTGAATGTGTAATGCTGCAAATTGCATCTTTGCGAACCAACGCTTTTTTATGAGAGGGTAACAAAATGAAAATGTTAGCTTTATTAATTGTGCGGTTGCTCTCATCGGCAAAATCAAGCTACCTTCTATCATAGCATATTGGCAAATGTCTTTTCGTTGTGATAAAACTTCTACGAGTATCTGCCCACCAAGGGATAGTCCGCCGATCAGAAAGACCTTTCCGCCCAAATGCTCATCAATGTATCCGATGATATGCTGTGCAGCATCTTCGATTGTTGTAAAACCACAGTCGCTGCCATTGTGTCCGTCCAATATTGGAAGCAAAATGTGATATTTTTCTTTGAGGAGCATGGCTTCTTCTTTATAATTCCATGGAGCTAATCCGCCGCCATGTAAAAAGAGGATGGTCTTATCATGGTTGATACCATATTCTAAAAATTGCATTTGTGCTCCTCCATAATTCCCGATTTGTCGAATAGGCATAGACTAAGTATACTATCATTACATACGACTTTCAGCTATCATTTTTAGGTGTTGATAGTAGTAGCAAGCAATGCCCCGGTATATACCCGGCGCAGCTTGTTGGTGGCCGATGATCCCCAAGCCCCCAGTGATCGGCGCAGCTGCGTCCGATGCACAAGCCGCCGTTGGCATCTACTGGTATATACCGGCAGGGCAGGACACCCTGGCGGAGCCGCCCCCGGAGGGCGCATGGCTGCCGTCAGACGGTACCACCGCTGGCCGGTGGTGAGTAAGTGCGCTCTTCGAGAGGGCCGACAACGGGAACGGAGCACCCAGGTCATCCCGGACGCTCCCCCTTCGGTTCCCTCCTGCTGGTCGATCACCGCCTTTCCGGCCTGTGTCATTTTGCCACAAATGAACCGTCAGCCAATGTGTATTTGGGTGGTGAAACCACCCTTTACACAATACATCTCAGTAGAATCGTTTCGGCAGGAAGAAGGAGCCCTCGGACCGGTACGTCCGTTTGGTGTGCTGATAGAACTCCCCGGTCATGTCGGAGAGGGTCAGGGGCACGTCCTCCCGGGGATGTACGTCGAATTCCATGTGCTGGTATTCATAGGTCTCCCCGCTTCCGCCGGTAAACCAGCCGGACCGGATAGCCCCGAAGGACAGCCCGCCGACGAGGGCGAAGGCCAGGAGGAAGTCCACAACCAGCGTCACCACGATGTTGATGCTCTTGGAGGCTTTCAGCTTCCGCAGCAGGGCCGTGGTCCCCCGGACCAGGAAGACCAGAAGGGCAAACAGGGAGATATAGACCACATAAAAGAATGCCATGCCCCGGCTTCCGCCCAGCAGCTCCATCAGCAGGTACAGGACCACCAGAATGCCCACCAGACCCAGCCCGGCGCGGTTGAGGCGCTGGTACGCCCTAGTATTGATGGGGGCGCAGGGCCCGCCCTCCTCAATGGAGCGGCGGGAGCGCTTCCGCCAGCGGCAGTAGTGAACGAGGGTATAGATTTCCAGAAGGACCACCAGCAGAAACAGCATTCCGGTGAACATCTTGGCGTTGCTTTCAAACACCCGGAGGGGGCGGACGAACAGCGTGCCCAGGAAGGAGTACGACATCAAAAGCCCCAGGGCCAGCAGGACGATGTTGCCGGGGAGAAAGCTCTTTTTCATGGAGCGGTGGATGTTCTCCAGCCGCAGGGCCTCGTCGGTCTCCAGGGGGACGGCGTTTTGGTCCTCCGTGGAGAAAATCTGAGCCTGGGCCCAGTCGGAGACCTTCTCCCATCCGGCGGCGGCGCAGAGCTCGGCCAGGGATTCCTGCCCCTCCGTGGGACCGGGGTTGAACTGGGAGGCCCCGGCGTTGTAGGTGACGGCATAGCGGAGGCTCGCGGGCCCGGCCCGGCGGTACTTCCAGAGGGTGTTTCCCGCCTTCTCCAGCCGCCAGCCTTTGGCGGCCATGGCGGAGAGGTGTTCCTCCACGCCCCGGTAGTCATAGAGGCAGAGGGGATTCCAGCGGTATTTGAGATCCTTCATGTGGTCTCCTCCTTCCAGTCCTCCGGGGCCAGCCGGGCGGAAATCAGGGCCTTTTGGGCGTCCGACGGCTCCGCGTCCGGGCTGACCGACGCTGTCCGGCCCGGCCAGACCAGCAGCCAGCTGTCTCCGGGGTCCTCGTCATAATAGCGCCGGTAGGCCGCTTCCGCCCCCCAGGGGACCGGGTCTTCCGGGACATAGCGCAGGGTGAAGAGGGTCATACTCCGGAATTTAATGGGGTCGTCCTCCAGAAGGTCCTCCAGCAGGGATTCCTGGAGGGCGGGGGAGGAGAGGTCCCAGAGGGTGTAGCCCAGCCCGCAGACCTTGGGTCCGTCTCCCAGGAGGGCTGTCTCCCGGTAGGCCCGCTGGGGGATGAAGACGGAGCCCAGGTCCTCCGCCTCCCGGCGGACGTGGCCGTACTCCTCTCCGGTGAGCTCCGCCAGGGTCAGAGGGAAGTCCTGCCGGGGAGAGACGTCCCAGTTCTGGTCACGGTACTCGTAAGTCTCCCCCGTGGGGCGTTCGTCGGAGAACCAGTCGGTTTCATAGCGGCTCCAGATCAGCCCGCCGATGAGGGTGAAGCACAGGACCACATCCACCGCCAGGGTCCAGGCGATGTTGGAGGTCTTGGAGGCCCCCTTCTTTCGAAGCAGGGCCGTGGTCCCCCGCATCAGGATGTTAATCAGGGTGAAGAATGCCATGTACACCGCGAAGTACAGCACCGCGCCCCGGTGCCCCCGGTCCAGCTCCGACAGCAGGAACGCCGCCACCAGCAGGACCAGCAGGACCCACATGCCCAGGCTGGCCCACCGGCTCCACCGGCCCGCCGGGAGGCAGGTTCCGCCCTCCTCCACGGAGCGGCGGGACCGCCGCCGCCAGAGGAAGTAACCGGCGAGAAGACAGAGCTGGAGGGCCGCCTCCGCCAGGCACAGGACCCCGGCGGTGAGCAAGGCGTTGTTTTTCAGCATGCCGTAGAGGTCCCAGGTGACCAGAGCCAGGAAGAAGTCCCGGCCGATGAAGAGCATCAGAAGCAGGACGGCAATGTTGCCGGGGAGGAAGCTCTTCCGCATGCAGCGGTGGATGTTTTCCAGACGCAGGGCCTCGTCGGTTTCCAGAGGGACGGCGGCGGGGTCCTCCGTGGAATAAATCTGCATCTTGGAGCAGCCGGAGACCTTTTCCCACCCGGCGGCGGCGCAGAGCTCCTCCAGGGACTGCTCCCCCTCCGTGGGGCCCGGCTCGAACCGGGAGGCTCCGGCGTTGTAGGTGACGGCATAGCGGAGGCTCGCGGGCTCGGCCCGGCGGTACTTCCAGAGGGAGCCGCTCGCCTTCTCCAGCCGCCAGCCCTGGGCGGCCATGGCGGAGAGGTGTTCCTCCACGCCCCGGTAGTCATAGAGCTGAAACGTGTTCCAGCGATAGGTCACATTTTTCATTTCAGGTCCTCCTCTCCCGCGCAGGTCTTGTAATCCTCGGTCAGCGCCAGCAGGCGGAGGTATTCCGCCCGCAGGGTCTCCCGGCCCTTGTCCGTAATGAGGTAGCTCCGCTTCCGGCCCGACACGCTGGTTTCCCGGATCATCCCCGCCTGCTGGAAGCTGTCCAGGAGGTTGTACAGGGTGCCGGGCCCCAGGTCCACCCGCCCGTGGGTCAGGGCGGACACCCGGGTCATGATGTCCGTGCCGCAGCACTCCTCCCGGAGGGTGAGGAGGGTGTAGAACATCGGCTCCGTCAGGGTTTGAAACTTCTCTCTCGCCACGGCGCACCTCCTAATATCGAATATCGTTATTACTAAGTACAGTATAATATCGAACATCGATATTGTCAAGGGGCACGGGGAAAAAGAGCGGCAAAAAGCCGCCCAAGCGGGCGGCGGAAATTGACAGGCGCTGGGCGGTATAGTAGGATGGCGGCAGAAGGACGCTGCTGCATGGAAGCGGTCAGTCCACCGTTTGCACCCCTGCGCAAATCCAACATGGAGGGAGGTGGCGTGGATGTGGAAAAACGGCTTTTTGCTGTGCTGCGGTTCATGGTGTTTTTCGCCATGGCATCGCTGCTACTTACCACAAAAGCGTGTTGACCGCCCGGTCTGCCCCCGAGCGGTCAACTGTGAACTAGTTGGCTGAACCGGACTGACCGTTTTGCAGCGGCATCCTTCCATGCTCATTATACGGATTCGCCCTGGTTTTGTCAATGCCAAAACCAGGGCGTTTTTGGCACAAAGCCCTACGCCAGCTCCGCCAGGCCCGTATAGAGCTGGTAGTACCGCCCCTTCTGGGCCAGGAGGTCATCGTGGTCGCCCCGCTCGATGATCTCCCCCTGCTCCAGGACCATGATGGCCCTGGCGTTGCGGACGGTGGAGAGCCGGTGGGCGATGACGAACACCGTCCGGCCCGCCATGAGGCGGTCCATGCCCTTTTCAATGAGCTTCTCCGTCCGGGTGTCGATGGAGCTGGTGGCCTCGTCCAGAATCAGCACCGGCGGGTTGGCGCAGGCCGCCCGGGCGATGTTCAGAAGCTGCCGCTCGCCCTGGCTGAGGCTGCCGCCGCCGCCGGAGAGGACAGTCTGATAGCCCTGGGGCAGGTGGCGGATGAAGCCGTCGGCCCCCGCCAGCTTCGCCGCGGCCTCCACCTCCTGGTCCGTGGCCTCCAGCCGCCCGTAGCGGATGTTGTCCGCCACGGTGCCGGTGAAGAGGTGGGTGTCTTGGAGCACCACGCCGAGGGACCGGCGGAGGGACTCCTTGGCAATGTCCCGGACGTCGATGCCGTCATAGGTGATGGTCCCGCTTTGAATCTCATAGAAGCGGTTAATGAGGCTGGTGATGGTGGTTTTCCCCGCGCCGGTGGAGCCCACAAAGGCGATCTTCTGCCCGGGCTTGGCGAAGAGGCTCACGTCGTGGAGAATGGTCCGGTCCTCGTCATAGCCGAAGACCACATGGTCAAAGCGCACGTCGCCCCGGAGGGGCGCCAGAGTCCCGTCCGGCTTCAGCCAGGCCCAGGCGTTGGTGTCCTCATGGACCCGGGTCAGCTTCCCGGAGGCGTCCTCCTTGGCCCGGACCAGGCGGACCTTGCCCTCGTCGGTCTCCGGCGGGGTTTCCATAATCGCGAAGATCCGCTCTGCGCCGGCCACGGCGGAGAGGAGGGTGTTTACCTGCTGAGAAATTTGGGTGATGGGCTGGCCTACCTGCCGGGAGTACTGGAGGAAGGCCGCCAGGCCCCCCAGGTCGCCGTTCCGGATGGCCAGAAGCCCGCCCACACAGCAGGTGACGGCGTAGTTGATATAGTTCAGGTTCCCCATGGCGGGCATCATCATGCCGGAGAAAATCTGCGCCCGGGTGGCCGCGTCCCGGTAGGCCGTGTTCCGCTGCTGAAAGCCCGCCCGGGCCTCCTGCTCGTGGTTGAAGACCTTGATGACCTTTTGGCCCTCAATCATCTCCTCAATATAGCCGTTAACCTCGCCCAGGGCCTTCTGCTGGTCGGCGAAATAGCGCCGGGAGCGGGAGCCGATGGTCTTCACCACCAGCAGCATCACCGCCAGGGTGGCAAAGGTGATGAGGGTCAGGGTAGGGCTGAGGACCAGCATCATGATGATGGTGCCGGTGAAATTCAGCGTGCAGGAGACCAGGCTTCCAAAGCTGTTGTTCAGGGCCTCGGAAACCGTCTCGATGTCGTTGGTGTAGCGGCTCATCAGCTCGCCGTGGGTGTGGGTGTCAAAGAATTTCAGGGGCAGGTCCTGCATCCGGCTGAACAGGTCCTCCCGGATGTTCGCCACGGTGGTTTGGGAGACGTGGACCATAATGCGGCTGTAGCCGAAGGAGCACACCGCGCCCGCCACGTAGACCGCCGCCATGACGCACAGCATCCTGGCGAGGCCCGGGAAGTCGCCGGGGAGGATATAGTCGTTGATAAGGGGCCGGATCAGGTAGGACCCGCCCACGGTGCAGGCGGAGCTGACAATCAGCAGTACCGCTACCAAAGCCAGGTGGAGCTTGTAGCGGCCAAGATACCGCATCAGCTTCCCCAGGGTAGCGCGGATATTTTTGGGCTTGCGGAAGCCGCCGCCGGGACCCTGAGGGCCGTGTCCGTGCTTAGCCATCGATGCTTCCTCCTTCCTGCTGGGACTGATAGACCTCCCG
Organism: uncultured Oscillibacter sp.; assembly: GCA_910579435.1. Lineage (GTDB taxonomy): Bacteria > Bacillota > Clostridia > Oscillospirales > Oscillospiraceae > Oscillibacter. Next base: position 17,619 of record CAJTVF010000024.1, on the reverse strand, counting down.
GTAAATGGAGCAGGTCTCCATCAATTCCTCGTGGGTCCCCTGGGCGATGATGCGCCCGCCGTCCATCACCAGAATCCGGTCCGCCTCCCGGACGGAGGCCACCCGCTGGGCGATGATGAGCTTCGTCGCGTCCTTCAGCTCATGGGCAAACGCCGCCCGGATTTTCGCGTCCGTGGCCGTGTCCACGGCGCTGGTGGAGTCGTCTAAAATCAGCACCTTGGGCTTCTTCAAAATGGCCCGGGCGATGCAGAGGCGCTGCTTCTGCCCGCCGGAGACGTTCACGCCCCCTTGGCCCAGGTCCGTGTCCAGGCCGCCGGGCATCCGCTCCAGGAACTCGTCGGCGCAGGCGGCCCGGCAGGCGGACCAGAGCTCCTCCTCCGTGGCCTGGGGGTTGCCCCAGAGGAGGTTTTCCCGGATGGTTCCGGTGAACAGGGTGTTCTTTTGCAGCACCATGCTGACGGATTCCCGGAGGCGCTCCATGGTGTAGGCGGCCACGGGCTTCCCGCCCACAGACACGGCGCCTTGGGTTGCCTCGTAGAGCCGTGGAATCAGGGAGACCAGGGAGGTCTTGCCGCTGCCGGTGCCTCCCAGAATGCCCACGGTGGAGCCGGAGGGAATGCAAAGGCTCACGTCCTCCAAAATCCACTCGGGGCTTTCCTCGTTGTATTTGAAATACACATGGTCGAAGGCGATGGAGCCGTCCGCCGGCTCGGCGGGGAGGCCGTCCTCCCGGGTCTCCGCCCCGCCGTCGGTGATGGCGGGAGTCTCGCTGAGAACTTCCGACACACGCTTGGCGCAGGCCACGGTACGGGTCAGCATCATGAAGATCATGGAGACCATCATGAGGGACATCATGATCTGGGTGATATAGGTAAAGTAGGTGATGAGCTTTCCGGCCTCCAGGGTTCCGGCGTAGACCATCTGCCCGCCGAACCACATGACGGCGATGATGGTGCCGTAGATAATCAGCATCATCAGGGGCATGTTGATGACCACCTTGCCGAAGGCCCGGAGGGAGGTGTTTTTCAGGTCATTGCTGCGCTCCTGGAACTTCTCCCGCTCGTGTCCCCCCCGGACGAAGGACTTCACCACCCGGATGCCCGCCAGATTCTCCTGGACCACCAGGTTCAGCGCGTCGGTCTTCTCCTGGAGGGAGCGGAAGAGGGGCCCGGTGGTCGCCAGCAGGATGACCACCACCACCAGCAGCAGAGGGAGGGCCGCCAGGAAGACGCTGCTGAGCCGGTAGCTGATGCGGATGGAGAAGAACAGGGCGGCCACCAGCATCACCGGGGCCCGGACCATCAGGCGCATGGACATCATCAGGGACATCTGTAAATTGTGTACGTCATTGGTCAGCCGGGTCACCAGGGAGGCGGTGGAAAAGCGCTCGATGTTGGAAAAGGCGAAGGTCTGGATTTGGTCGTACTCCGCCCGGCGGAGGTTCGCCCCGAAGCCCATGCCGGCCACGGAGGAGGTCGCCGCCGCCCCCAGGCCGAAGCACAGGGAGGCCACCGCAAGGACGACCATCAGCCCGCCCTTGCGCAGAATGTAGGACTGGTCTCCATTGGCGATGCCGATATCCACAATGTCGCTCATCACCAGGGGAATCAGCAGTTCAAAGACGGCCTCCATGGCGCTGCACGCCACGCCCGCGAGTATCCACAGGGCGTAGGGCCGGGCGTGGGGCCAGAGTTGGTGTTTCATGCTTCGGAATCCTCCTTGAGATTTTGAATCACGCGGTTCAGAAGGGACAGCAGGGCCTCCCGCTCCTCCTGGGAGAAGCCCCGGACCATGGCCTCCTCCGTGTCCAGGAAGCTCTGCTCAAAGAGGGCCTGCTGTTCCGCCCCCTTCTCCGTCAGGGTAATCAGGCGGCGGCGGGCGTCTTCGCCGTTGACGGAGCGGCGGACCAGGCCCTTTTCCTCCATCCGGTCCAGCACGCCGCCCGCGGTAGAGGGCTTTACCCGCAGGTAGGCCGCCAGCTCGTTCTGGGGGACCTGCCCGCCGTGCCGCTGGAGGTAGAGAAGGACGTGGGCCTGGACCGGCGTCACGTCGTACCGGGAGACCCGGGCGTCCATGGCGGCCTTGGACATCTGCGCCGCCCAGCCCAGGGTGGGCCCCAGGGATTGAAGGCAATCATTCATCGTCAAGCTCCTTCCGCATCCCCGAAGGGACAAGGCTGTTAGCATGCTAAATGTTAGCGTGCTAAATATTAGCACAGCCTAACGGTACTGTCAAGAGCAGAATCTGGAGAATTTTTGAACGATTTGTAAATAAAAGGGAACAAAATTTGTCGGTTGTAAACAAAGTGTGAAGGTTATAAAAAAGCCGTTGACAATTTGGAGACCTGCCGTTATGATAAACCCAACAAGCGGAAAACGCTTGCTGACCCCACCATTTTCCCTCTCCTTTCTCTATACCATACAGGAAAGCGGGCCGTCCGGAAGGACGGTCCGCTTTCCTGTTTTTATCGGAGAGAGCGGAGGCCCCCGGGAACGGGCGGACACGCGGGTCTGCCCCTGCAAGGCGTTCTGCCGGTCAAAAGGAGGACCCTGGAGGAATGGCCTGACCAGGGAGCTAGGTCCCGCCAAGGGGCTTTGCTCCTTCTGTTTTGTCGACTATCAATTGATTTTTATCGAAAAACAATAAAAACATATTGACAATCAAATTGAGCCATGGTAGGATACCAGAAAAAGGAGGCGGTTTGCCATGGGATTGACGATGATTTTGCTTCCAGCCGCGCTGGCGCTGGCCATCTGGGGCGGCGTGATGGCGGTGAGCGGCTTCCGGCAGGGGAATAAGCTGAAAATTTTCTCCGGCGCCGGGGCGTTTGCGCTTTTGGCGGCGGGGATGGCGGTGATGATGGAGTTCATCACAAGGCCGCTTTGAGAGGGGGAAGACCGATGGAAAAAATTCCGGTGCAAAAGATTGCCAGGGTCCTGAACGTGCTGGTTTTGGTGGCGCTGGTCTGCAACATCGTTGCGCTGTACCTGGTGCCTACGGTTGTATTTACCGGCAACGAGGGCTTGCTGGACGGCATTATGGCCTATTTTGATGGTATTTTTTTTCCGGGGGAGGATGACATTGTTGCCGCCGCTGTTGCGTTCAGCGCAATCGTTTGGGTGATTGGCTGGACGGAGTTCAGCGCCTATCAGCTGGTGCTGACGCTGTTCCTGGTGTTTGCCGGGGTACAGACGGCCCTTATCCTGTGGCAGGCCCGGCAGGTGCTGAAAACCATCCTCCGGGGGGAGCCCTTCGCGCCGGAGAACGCCGTCAGCTTGCGGCGGGCCGCCGTTTTTTGCTTCCTCATTGCCGGGGCGGCGATGGTTCGGGTGCTGTTCAGCGTGTGCTATTACCAGTCCCCGCAGCCCCTGGCTACCTATAACGCCCTCTTCGTGCCCATGTTCGCCATGGGGGGCTTGCTGTGCCTGGTCATGTCCGCCCTCTTCCGCCAGGCGGCGGAGCTGAAGGCGGAGAACGACCTGACGATTTGAGGTGGGGCCATGATTGTTGTGAATCTGGACGTCATGATGGCGAGGCGGAAAATGAGCCTCTCCCAGCTCTCGGAAAAGGTGGACATTACGCTGGCAAACCTGTCGGTACTGAAAAACAACAAGGCCAAGGCCGTCCGCTTTTCCACCCTGGAGGCAGTCTGCGCCGCGCTGGACTGCCAGCCGGGGGATATTTTGGAATATGTCCCCGACGAGGCCGGCAGCGCCGAATAGAAACAAAACTGTCCGCGTGAGACGGACAGATGAATAGGAGAATTTTATATGAGTGAAGAAATCAAAGCCCTTCCGCCGGAAGGGTCCACGAAGTGTACCCAAAAACGGAATTTGACCGGGGGATCCATGGGCCGTTACCGGCTGTTTCTGGCCATGACCCTGGGATTTTGTCTCCTGCTGGTGGACGGTTTTCTGTGGCACGGCCCCTCCGCCGGGCTGACAGCCACGGTGTTCGCGTGGTACGCGCTGACGCTGGCCTGGACGGGGCCGAGGGTTTTGGAAAGGCGGTCCAGCCGGGCGCTGCTGCTGGCAAACCTGTTTTTGGCGGCAACGATGGCCTTAGGGTCTAACTGGTACTTCCGCTGTTGGAACCTGCTGGCCCTGATCGTGCTGATTCCCGTCCACGCTATGGCGGGCCTCGCCAGCCGTCCCTGGTGGGACCCGTGGATGCTGATAGAACGGCTCAAGCTGCTGTTTCAGGGGCTGTTTGGAAACCTGTGGGCCTGTTTCGCGGCGGCGGTCCCTGACAAGCGGACTGAGGAGAAGCCCAAGCGGACCATGGCGGTGGTGCTGGGCCTCTGCGGAGCCGTGGCCCTGGTGTCTGTTTTGCTGCCGGTGCTGATTTCGGCGGACGCGCTGTTCGCCGCGTCGGTGGAGGCGCTGAACTGGGATATCCGCATGCTTCATTTCAGCGACGGGCTCCAGCGGCTGTTCTGGGCGCTGGTGTTCACGCCCTTCGTGTTCAGTCTGCTGTATGCCCTGGCCCATCCGAAGCTGTTGTGCCCGCCGGAGGAAAAGAAGGGCCTTCGTGTGGACGCCTTGGGCTTTGTGCTGGCGCTGGCGGCGGTGGACGGGCTGTATCTGGCCTTCCTGGCGGTGCAGTCCGCCGGGCTGTTCGGCGGTCCGGAGTATGTGGAGAGTTTGGGGGTCAGCTACGCCGAGTGGGCCCGGAGCGGCTTTTTCCAGATGGCAGGGGTAACGGTGGTGAACCTCAGCCTGACCCTGGCGTCGCTGTGCCTCTCCCGGCGGGAGGGAAGGGAGTGGACGGCCCTGCGGTGGCTGTGCGCATTGCTTGCAGGGGAGAGCCTGGTCCTGCTGGCCTCCGCCGCCTGGAAAATGACGCTGTATGTCTCCGCCTATGGGCTGAGCTTCAAGCGGTGCATGACCTATTGGGGCATGGGTATGATGGCCCTGTTTCTGCTGGCGGGGCTGTGGAAGGTCCGGAGGCCGGACTTCCGGTTCTGCAAGTGGGCGTTCCCCTTAGCGCTGGCGGGGTGGCTGGTCATCAACTGCGTGCCGGTGGATTATCTGGTGGCAAAGAATCAGGTGGACCGCTATCTGAGCGGGGAGAGCCCGGCGGTGAGTGTCCAGTACCTCTTGTACGGCTTGTCGTATGATACGATCTCCCAGCTGGAGCGTCTGGATGGGGAGAAGCTGGTTTCCGACTATACCGGGCAGACCTGCTGGAGGCAGGGCGAGACCCTGGCGGAGGCGCTGCGGGGCAGGCAGCTGGATGCTCAATGGGAGTGCGCCGGTTGGCGCACCTGGTCGCTCTCTGCCTGCCTGGCGGCGGGGGGATTGCAGCCATGATGATGGCTGGTCCAATGCACCCCCCATGTCGCCGGAAGAAACTCCGCCCACTCCGTCCCCGCCTGACGGCGAGGACTCCGCTCTGCTCCGTTCCTTCCTCCTCTCCCCACAAAATCTTTGATTTTGCGGGGGCCCCGGTTTTTATTCCCCGAATAAAAAGAGACTGCGCCCGCAGGCGCGTGCCGGAGGCTAACCGCCGCGAAGCGGCGGCTCTTAAGCCGGAGACAAACGGGCCGTGCACGGTCTAAAAGAGAAAAACAAGGGGACGCGGTTTACGGGGGCGCGGAAGAGGTTCCGACTGTTTTAGTACGCAAGTCTCCGGTCCGCGGCGTGGTGCGGGCAGGGGCTTTGGAGGCCGATGCAAGGCCCTTCCGTCCCTCCTCACTGCCGCTAACCCAGTGCTTCCATCGGAGTTGCGCCTACCGCCTTCTCTTTTAGGCGGAACCTTAGCGGGATGGGGTCAGGCCCCACAGGACAGCACCGCATCAGCGGCGGCGGAAAGAGGAGAAAATCCATTCTACAAGCACCAAAAGCTCGTCCCAGGGAAATGGCCTGACCAGGGAGGTCAGGCCCCACAAGTATCCTCCCCGAAAAAATCGGTTTCCCTTTGGAGGATGTTTTACCGATAGAAGGACAAATTACTTCTTTTCCTCTTTTGGACCGAGCACGGCCTGTTTTCTCTTTTTCTTCTGGAAGAAAAAGAGAAAACGGGGGGGTGCAATGCACCAGCCATCTTCATGGCTGAAATCCCCCCGCCCGCAAGGGCGAGCAAAAACTTCCCCCATGAGGAAAAAGCTCCCCCCTTACAAAAGCACAAAACCAAGGGCCAGCCCGGTGGAGAGGCTGGCCCTTGTCTTCACAGTCCCCCGGCACGGGTTGGAAGATCCTCACGGACATCTGTGCCGGGATTGGACAGGGAAGCATGTTATTTGAGTACGGAGGCAGCGATGGCGTCAGCCAGCGCGTCAATCTCCGACTCGTTTTGGGGCTGGAGAGAGGACGTGACGGTCATTTCGTCGTCCAAAATCTCCATGTGCTTGAGCTGCTCGATTTCCTCCCGCATCAGCGCGCCGGACCGGGGAGCCCAGGAGCCGCTGCCCATGATGGCCACGGTGCGCTTCTGGAGGTTCAGCGCCTTCATGTCCATCAGGAAATTATGCATCGGCGGGAAGATGCCGAGATTATAGGTGACGGAAGCCAGCACCAGGTGGCTGTACTTGAAGAGGTCCGAAATCAGGTAGCTTACGTGGGTGCTGGACACGTCGTAGAGCCTCGTATTGGTTACGCCCCTGGCCGTCAGCTTGGCGGCCAGGACCTCGGCTGCGGCCTCGGTGTTGCCGTACATGGAAGCGTAAACGATCATGACGCCCTTTTCCTCCGGCTCATAGGTGGCCCAGTGGGTGTATTTGTCGATGATATAGCCCAGGTCCTTCCGCCAGATGGGGCCGTGGAGAGGACAGAGCATCTTGATGTTGTCCAGGCCCACAATCGTGGCGGCCTTGTTCAGCAGAGCCGTCACCTGGGGGCCGTACTTGCCGACAATGTTGGTGTAGTACCGCCGGGCGTCGTCGATCCACTCCCGGTCGAAGTCCACCTCGTCGGCGAACAGCTTCCCGTCCAGGGAGCGGAAGGAGCCAAAGGCGTCGGCGGAGAAGAGCACGCCGTTGGTGGTGTCGAAGGAGACCATGGCCTCCGGCCAGTGGACCATGGGAGCGTACACAAAGGCGATGGTATGCTTGCCGAAGCAACGGCTGTCCCCTTCCTTTACCTCGTCAATTTGATTGGGGTCCAGGGCGAAGCCGAACTGGTTGAGCAGGGTCACCGCCTTGGGGGTGGTGATGATTTTCACCTTGGGCCAGCGGAGGAGGATCTCCTCGATGGAGGCGGCGTGGTCCGGCTCCACATGGTTGATGACCAGATAGTCCAGGGGACGGCCCGCCAAAACGGCCTTGACATTGGCGATGAACTGACGGCCCACCGCCCAGTCGGCGGTGTCGAAAAGGACGGTCTTTTCGTCCATGAGAACATAGGCGTTGTAGGAAACGCCGTGGTACAGGGGATGGATATTCTCAAAGAGGGCCAGCCGGTGCTCGTCCGCGCCCACCCAGTAGAGGTCTTCGGTGACTTGGCGATAGTTATACATTGCGTAGCCTCCTTATTTTAATGTCCGGGGCGGTTAAACTTCGATCTCGATGAACGCGTCCACGCCCTCGCCGCAGTGGGGGCAGGTCCAGCCTTCCGGCAGGTCCTTGAAGGCCGTGCCGGGCTTGACGTCATTTTCCGGGTCTCCGATGAGCACGTCGTACTCGTGGCCGCAGCCGTTGCAGATATAGAGCTTCCGGGGCGGGGTAACCTTCTTGGGGACCATCCGCTTCATCTTCACCATGGGCGGCGCGGGCTGCTTCTCCCCGGTGTCCAGGGCGGCGGTCAGCAGGGGCAGAATTTCCATTACGTCGCCCACAATGCCGTAGTCGCAGTTTTTGAAGATTTTCGCGTTGGGATTTTTATTGATCGCCACAATGCAGGAGGCGTCCTTGATGCCCTTTAAATGCTGAATCGCGCCGGAGATGCCGCAGGCGATATAGAGATTGCCCTTGAACTTCTGGCCGGACATGCCCACGTAGCGGTTCAGGGGCACGTATTTCAGCGTCTCCGCCACCGGGCGGCTGGAGCCCACGGCGGCGCCGGCGGCCTTTGCCAGGTCCTCGATGAGCTTCATATTTTTCTTCTCGCCAATGCCCTGGCCCGCGGAAACCACCCGCTCCGCCTGGGTAATGGGCGTGTCGATGGGAATGCCCACGGTGAAGTCGTGGCCGTCCTTCTTGAGGCTGGCAACCAGTGCCTCCACCTTCTCCTGGGCGGAGCCGTCCTTCCAAATCTGGCGCTTCCGGGCGCCGGTCTCGGGGCCCCGCTGCTGGGCGGGGGCGGCGCTGGTGTCCTTGCCCGCCTTGCCCAGGATGTGGGAGGCGATGACCACCCGCTGGATTTCGTTGGTGCCCTCGTAGATGGTGGTGATCTTGGCGTCCCGGTAGAACCGCTCGACTTCCATGCCCTTGAGGTAGCCGCAGCCGCCGAAGATCTGGAGGGCGTCGTTGGTGACCTCCAGGGCGATGTCGGAGGCGTACTGCTTCGCCATGGCGGACTCCATGCCGTAGGGTGCATGGGCCTGCTTCAGCTCGGCGGCGCTGTAGACCAGGAACCGGGCGCAGCGGAGCTTGGTCGCCATGTCGGCGATCTTGAAGGCGATGTTCTGCTGCTGGCAGATGGGCTTTCCAAACTGGATACGCTCCTTGGAATACTCCACCGCCGCCTCATAGGCCCCCTGGGCGATGCCCAGGGCCTGGGCCGCGATGCCGATGCGCCCGCCGTCCAGGGTGGCCATGGCAATCTTGAAGCCCTGGCCCTCCTTGCCCAGGAGGTTTTCCTTGGGGACCTTCACATTGTTGAAGTTCAGCTGGCAGGTGGCGGAGGAGCGGATGCCCATTTTGTCATAGTGCTCCTCAAAAGTAAAGCCCTCCCAGCCCTTTTCCACGATGAAGGCGCTGATGCCCCGGGTGCCGATGCCGGGGGTCGTGACGGCGAAAATCACATAGGTGCTGGCTTCGCCGCCGTTGGTGATGAAGATTTTCTCGCCGTTTAGGAGGTAGTGGTCCCCCATGTCCTCGGCAGTGGTCTCGGTGCCGCCGGCGTCGGACCCGGCGTTGGGCTCCGTCAGGCCGAAAGCGCCGAGCTTCCGTCCCGCACAGAGGTCCGGGAGGTATTTCTTCTTCTGCTCCTCATTGCCGAAGGCATAGATCGGATAGGTGCCCAGAGACGTGTGGGCGGAGAGGATGACCCCCGCGCCGCCGTCCACCCGGGCCAGCTCCTCCACGGCGATGGCATAGCTCAGGGCGTCGGCCCCCGCGCCCTCGTATTCCGTGTCATAGGGCAGGCCCATCAGGCCCAGCTCCCCCATTTTCTTCACGGCCTCCGTGGGGAAGCGGTTCTCCTTGTCCAGCATGAAGGCGATGGGCTTGATCTCAGCCTCCGCAAATTCCCGAACTTTCGCCCGGAGGTCCTCATGGGTCTGCGTGGTTTGATACAGCATGTGTGTACCTCCTTTTCCCTTGATGGTCAGCTATGGCTTATTGAGACGGATAAAACCGGGATATACTAAAAAATGTCGCTCAAGGGCATGCGCTGGAGTTCCCGGTCCAGGGTTTCCTGGATGCGGCTGAGCTCGCGGCAGACGCCGCAGCCCCCCTGGGGGAAGTTCTCGCACAGATACCCCTCCCGCTGGCAGCGGTTGAGCAGGGGCGGGTCGCCGATGGACTGGAAGACGTCGTAAATGCTCAGCTCCTCGCAGGGGCGCTTGAGGAAATAGCCCCCGCTGACGCCCCGGCGGCTTTCCACGATGCCGGCGGTCAGGAGACGGTTCAGCAGCTTCAGGGTGATGGCTTTTTGCATATGCTCCTGCCGGGCCACGGCGGCGGCGGAGAGCTGCCCCTCCCGGTGCAGGGTCCGGAGGATGCGCAGGGCGTAATCCATTTCTCTTGTGACCAGCAAAAAACCACCTCGATCAGTCTGATGGAACAGAGCGGAATGGCAATGTGTACAACCCATCCCTTTATATATTGGACTTATTTCGTTAATTATACCAGATGCGGCGAAAAAGTCAATGTGCCGGAAGAAGGAGCGGAAAAAATTGGCGAGTGTGACAAAAAGCACCCGGCGGTTTCAGCGAAACCGCCGGGTGCTTTTGCGACTTCTCAACGCCGCCGGAGCCGGGCGGCCCGGAGGACGTTTTGCAGCAGGCAGGCCCGGGTCATAGGTCCCACGCCGCCGGGGACCGGAGTAAGGAAGCCCGCCGCAGGCTCCACCGCCGGGAAGTCCACGTCCCCAGAGAGCTTCCCGTCGGGAGCGCGGTTCATGGACACGTCAATGACCGCCGCGCCGGGCTTCACCATGTCCGCCGTCACAAGGCCACGGCGGCCTGCGGCGGAGACCAGAATGTCCGCCTGCCGGGTGAGGGCGGGCAGGTTTTCCGTCCGGGAATGGCAGAGGGTGACGGTGCCGTCCCGGGCGGTGAGGAGCTGGGCCAGGGGGCGGCCCACCAGATGGCTCCGCCCGATGACGAGGCAGTGCCGCCCCTGAATGGGGACGTCATAGGCGTCCAGCAGCTCCAAAACTCCGGCGGGGGTGCAGGGGAGGAAGCGGGGCTCCCCCAGGGCCAGCAGTCCGGCGTTTAAGGGGTGGAAGCAGTCCACGTCCTTCTCCGGGGAGAGGGCGTGGAGGACGGGCCGGGGGTCCAGGCCCTCCGGCAGGGGGAGCTGGACCAGGACGCCGTCCACGTCCGCGTCCCGGTTCAGTTGGTCGATGAGGGCCAGCAGCTCCGCCTGAGAGACCGCCGCCGGGAGGCGGTGCGTCCGGGTGCGGATGCCGCACTCGGCGCAGTCCCGCTCCTTGCCCCGGACGTAGATTTGGGAGGCGGGGTCCTCCCCCGCAAGCACCACCGCCAGCATGGGGGGGCGGGACAGGGCGGCGGCCTCCTCCCGGATTTGAGCTTTGAGCCTGGCGGCCAGGGCCGCGCCGTCAAGCCTGACCGCCATCGCCGCCTCCTTCCGCCTCCTGGGGGGCGTCCTGCTCCGTTTGAGCGGCTTCCGGTTCTGCCTGGATGGCCTCCTGCTCCGCCTGGGCGGCGGCCTCGGCGGCCAGGCGGTTTACCAGCAGATCCTGGGGGGAGTGCCGCTTGATCTTGATTTCATAGAACAGCGCCAGGGCCGCGACAGCCGCCATAACGGCGCTCAGGGCCTGGGAGACCCGGATGGGCTGGCCGAAGAGGATCCAGTCGAAGAAATACAGGCTGTCCGTCCGCAGTCCCTCGATCCAGGCCCGGCCCAGGCCGTACCAGAGGAAGTAGAACCAGGCGTTCTCCCCGTCGAACCGGCGGCTTTTGGAGACCACGAAGAGGATGAGGAGCAGGCCGATGAGGTTCCACAGGCTCTCATAGAAAAAGGTGGGATGGACCTCCACATACTGGTAGGCGCTGGTCCACACCCGCATCCGCCAGGGCAGGTCCGTCAGGCCGCCGAAGGCCTCCCGGTTGATGAAGTTGGCCCAGCGGCCGATGATCTGGCCCAGGAGAAGTCCCATGACCGCCAGGTCCGCCATGGCGCCGAAGGGGATTTTTTTAAGCCGGGTGAAGAGGAAGGCGGTCAGGGCCCCGGCAATGACGGTGCCGTAGATAGCGATGCCGCCGTCCCAGATGGCGATGACCCGGCTCCAGTCCAGGGCGCCATTGGCGTCCCGGTAGAGGTCCAGATAGAAGATGACATAATAGATGCGGGAGCCCAGGATGCAGCAGGGCACTGCCCAGAGAACGAAGTCCAGCACGTGGTCCTCCGTCAGGCCGTAGCGCTTGGCCTGCTTCATGCACAGCAGCAGTCCCGCCAGAAAGCCCAGGGCCAGGATGATGCCGTACCAGTAGACCCCGTGGCCGATGTGAATGGCGATGGGGTCCGGGTTGAACTCCCAGTCCCCGAAGAGGCCGGGGAAGCTGATGGGCATGTTTTTCAGCGCGGTCAGTTCAGGAGCGGACATATCAAGCCTCCTTGGGGACAATTTCGCTGAGGGCCGACCGCTCCGCCGTCACGTTGTCGCGGAGGAAGTCCAGCACGTCCTGCTGGGTGATGGCGTCGAAGACCTCGGGGAAGCGGAAGGGATCGTAGCCGCCGAAGTACCCCTCGGTCAGGGAGACAGCGATGTTTTCAAAGGAGTTCAGCCCCCGGAGGCTGGAGCCGAAGCTGGCCCGGAGGGTCCGCTGGAAGAAGTCCCCGTCGACGCCCTCCCGGACCAGGCGGTCCGCCTCCTTTTGAAGCCCGGCGGCCACGGCCCGGGGGTCCTTGCTCTCACCGCCGGCGTAGAGATAGGCCACGCCGGGCATCAGCTCGAAGGCCCCGCCGAAGCTGGAGTTAATCAGCCCCTGGCTGTAGAGCCGCTGGTAGAAGGGGCTGGACTCGCCGAAAAGCAGGTCGCAGGCCAGGTCGCCCAGCACCATATGGCGGAGGCGGTCCCCGCCCTCGGGAGCCGGGCGGCACTTCCAGCCCGCCAGGAACTGGGGACTGGAGACCTCCATGGCCTGGCGGGTCTCCCGCTCCGCCAGGGCTTCCGGCTCGTCGCCGTAGTCCCGGGGGATGACGGGGCCGCCCTCCTTGGGAAGCACACGGCGGGCCAGGCCGGAGACCTCTCCGGGGTCCACATTGCCCACCACCGTCAGGATCATGTTGGAGGGGGTGTAAAACGCCTTGTGGCAGTCGTAGAGGGTCTCCGCCGTGATGTGGGAAATGCTCTCCACCGTGCCGGCGATGGAGGTCCGGGCGGTGTGGGTGCGGTAGAGGGCCCGGAGCAGCCGGGAGTAAATCTGCCAGTCGGGGTTGTCCTCGATCATCCGGATTTCCTGGCCGATGATGCCCTGCTCCTTGGCCACGCTCTCCTCGGTGAAGTAGGGGATGGAGACAAAGGAGAGCAGAATCTCCAGGTTTTCGTCGAAGTGGTCCGTGGAGTCGAAGTAGTAGCCGGTCATGGCGTTGGAGGTGAAGGCGTTGGGTTCCGCGCCGTTTTTTGCCAATTTCTGGAGGGCGTTGCCCTCCTCGGTGTCGAACATCTTGTGCTCCAGGTAGTGGGCGATGCCGGCGGGGGTGTCCAGCCACTTGCCGCTGAGCTGGAAGCGGGTGTCCATGCCGCCGTAGCGGGTGGCGAAGAAGGCGTATTTTTTCACGTGGTCCGGCTTGGGGACCACCCGGATCTCCAGGCCGTTGGGCAGGGTTTCGCAATAGACAGTCTCGCCTAGGCGCTCATAATGGACGGGTCTCATGCCTCCGCCTCCTTTCCCTGCAAAAAGTATACGGTGTCCAGCTTTGCCGTGCCCATGGCCTCGAAAATGCGCTCCGGGGTGACGGCGCGGACCTGGTCCGCCAGGTCCTCCGGGGATTCGTCCCGGCCGGTGGCGGCCTGGCCCAGGCAGAAGTTTTCCAGCTTCCCCTGGGAGTCTCCCATGGAGGCGTAGGCGTTCAGCAGGGTGCTCCGGGCGGCCTCCAGCTCCCAGTCCTCCAGCTCGCCCTTCCGGACGGACTCCAGCTGGGCCATGATCTCATCATAAGCCCGCTGGTAATTCTCGAACTCAATGCCGGAGGAGACGGTGATGAGGCCCTTCTGCCGGTGGAAGAGGGAGGAGGCGTAGTAGCAGAGGGACAGCTTTTCCCGGACGTTCAGGAAGAGCTTGGAGTTGCTGCTGCCGCCGAACAGGGTGTTGCCCATCAGCAGGGCGGCGGAGTCCGCGCTGGCGCAGGAGAAGCCCATGCCCAGCTTGCCCTGGGTGACGTCCAGCCGCTCGGTGACGGCGCGGGGTTCCTCCGGCGGGAGGTGGGGGGCCAGCTCCGGCGGGGGCTCGACGTCCGTCCGGGGCAGGTCCGCCAGGGCGGCGCGGAGGGCGTCCTCCACCCGGGGGCGCTCGGCGCTGCCGCTGTAGAAAATCTCCAGCCGGGAGGAGGCGATCAGCTCCCGGTAGGCGTCAAAGAGCAATTGCGGGTGAAGGGCGGCGGTGATCTGCTCGTTGCCAAGGCGGGGCACGCCGTAGGGCTCGCCGGTGCACATCTCCTGGAGAAGGCGGCTGTCGGCGTAGGCCCGCTTGTCGTTCAGAATGCTGCGGATGGCGTCGATGAGGTTGGTTTTTTCGCTCTCGAAATACTCCTCCAGAAAGAGGCCGTCCCGGGTGACGGGATGGCAGATCAGCTCTCCCAGGAGGGCGGCGGCGGGCTCCAGCAGGCGCTCCCCGCCGGGGGCGAAGCAGTCGTCGATGAGGCTGGCCACGAAGCCCACGCACTGGGCTTCCCCCTTCTTGCGGATGGTGATGTCGATTCGGGCGCCGTAGAGCTCGTCCAGCCGCCGGGACAGGGCGCCCATGTCCGGAAAAGCGGCTGTGCCCCGGCGGAGGATGGCGCCAGTCAGGGCGTTGGCGGAGGCGGTCTCCCAGCGCAGGGGGACGACGAACTGTGCGGAGAGGAGGCTTGTTTTGAATTTCTTCGCCGGGAGATACGTGAGGTACACGCCGCCGGCGAGTTGAGTTCTTGTCACGCGGTTCAGCTCCTTTTGTGGAATCGGTTTTGCGAAGAATGTGATTTCTTTCCAAGTATATACTGAATGGAGCGGGATTGCAAGACTGACATATTTTCCGCCCGCCGGACATAGGTTGTCCCAGAGGTGAGCGGATATGAAACAAAAGAAGGCCCTGGCAAACATCCTGCGGCGGGTGGAAGCGGTCCTGCTGGCGGCGGGGACGCTGTGGGCGGCGGCCATCACCGCCGGCAGCGACACGGCGGCGGCGGCGGTCTCCGCCCTGGCGGAGGCCCTTCCGGAAAGGGCGCTCCGCTGGGAGCTGGGGGATCTGCGGTCCGGAGACGGCCTGTCCCCGCCGGCGGCGCTGGCCATTGGGGAATCGGCGCTGCTTCGGGCGGCCCGGGAGGATGTGGCGGAGCTCCAGGCCCTGGAGCGGCAGGAGCCCCCGGAGGAGGATGGGGAGACCCGGGCCCCCATTGTGATGCCGGTGGAGGAGACCCCGGTAGAGCCCGCCGCCCCCCTGGCGGCGGACAACGGCGTCCCCGCCAAGACGCTGATCCCCACGGACCCCAGCGGGTACACCGTCTGCGGGCGGGTTTATATCAGCAACTCCACAAGCCACGAGCTGTCCGTCCAGGAGCTCCAAAAGCCCTTTGCGGCGGCCCTGGGGGAGGGGGAGCCCCAGGTGCTGATCTTACATACCCACGGCAGCGAGGCGTACACCCCCGTTCCGGGGACGGAAATCGTCTGGTCCGGGGATTACCGGACTACGGATTACCGCTATAACGTGGTGAGGGTGGGGGACGAGATGGCGGAGGTTTTGGGAGAGGCGGGCATCTCCGTCCTCCACGACCGGACGCTGTATGACTACCCCAATTACACCGGGGCCTATGACCGGGCGCTGGCCGCCATTCAAAAGTACCTGGAGCGGTATCCCTCCATCCGCTTTGTCCTGGACGTCCACCGGGACGCCATTGAGGACGGGCAGGGGAACCAGTACAAGGCGGTGTCGGAGGTGGAGGGCTTGGGCGTTTCGGCCCAAATGTCCCTGGTCATCGGCAGCGACGGCAGCGGACTGGAGCACCCGGGCTGGCTGGAGAACCTCCGGCTGGCGGCGGCGGTGCAGCAGGACATCCTGGAGCAGTATCCCACGCTGATGCGCCCGGTGCTGCTGCGGAACTCCCGGTATAACCAGCACGCCACCACCGGGTCGCTGCTGCTGGAAGTGGGGGCTGCCGGGAACTCCCCGGAGGAGGCGGTGCTGGCCGGACGGCTCTTCGCGGAGCGGCTGGCGGCGGTGCTGAAAGAGAAAGCGGCGGAAAGCGCGGAGACTGGGGAAGGCGCGGAATCCGCAGAGAACGGCAAAACGGCAGAGGGGGCGGCTTCGTGAGAAGCCGCCTCTTTTTGTAATTTTTTCCGCCGCGCATGAAACGGCTAAAACCAGAGACCCTAAAACCACCCAACGATTTGAACGCAAAAGGAGTGAGCCCAATTGGAAACGGGAATCCATAACACCTCCGAAATCGGGCGGCTGAAAAAGGTCCTGCTCCACCGGCCCGGCCAGGAGCTGGAAAACCTGATGCCGGAGTATCTGGAGCGGCTGCTGTTTGACGATATCCCCTATCTCCGGGAGGCCCAGAAGGAGCACGACGCCTTCGCCGACTGCCTCCGCCAGCAGGGCGTGGAGGTGGTGTACCTCACGGACCTGGTGGCGAATTCCATCACCTCCGACGAAGTGCGCAAGGAGCTGGTGGTCCAGTTCCTGAACGAGGCGGGCATCAAGGAGCAGCGGAGCCGCGTGCTTCTGGGTGAGTACCTGGGAAAGATGCCGGACAAGCAGATGGTCTCCACCATGATGGCCGGCGTGCGGAAGAGCCAGCTCCAGGGCGAGAGCGAGAAGCTGGCGGACCTTCTGCCCGCCGCCGGGGACGGGTATCCCTTCGTAGTGGACCCCATGCCGAACCTCTATTTCACCCGGGACCCCTTCGCCACCATCGGCACCGGCGTGTCCATCCACAAGATGCTGACGGAGACCCGGAACCGGGAGACCCTGTTCGGAAAGTTCGTCTTTGAGCATAACCCGGAGTATATGCATGCCCCCCGGTGGTACGACCGGGGCGAAACCTCCTCCCTGGAGGGCGGGGACATTCTGATCCTCAGTCCCCAGGTGCTGGGAGTGGGCATCTCCCAGCGGACCAAGGGAGACTCCATCGACACCCTGGCGGAGGCGGTGCTGACCTACAGCCGGACGAGCTTCAAGAAGATTTTGGCTTTCAACATCCCAAAAAGCCGGTCCTTCATGCACCTGGACACGGTGTTCACTATGGTGGACCGAGACAAGTTCACGGTGCATCCGAACATTCTCTCCAGCATCACGGTGTTTGTGATGGAGCTGGACGAGAACAGGAAGATGAAGATTGCCCAGCAGGACGGACGGCTGGAGGACATTCTGAAGGAGCACCTGGGCCTGGACCACGTGACGCTCATTGAGTGCGGCCGGGGCAGCGAGGTGGACGCGGCCCGGGAGCAGTGGAACGACGGCAGCAATACGCTGGCCATCGGCCCCGGCGAGGTGGTGGTGTACTCCCGGAACTACGTGACGAACCGCTCCCTGGAGGAAGCGGGGATCAAGGTCCACACCATTCCCAGCGCAGAGCTTTCCAGGGGCCGCGGGGGCCCGCGCTGCATGAGTATGCCGCTCTGGCGGGAGGACCCTTGACGGTCCCCCTGCGGGGGACGGGGCTGGTGCTCGCCCTGACGGGCGGGGAGGATTACAGCCATGATGACGGCTGGTTCATTGCACCCCCCATGTCGCCGGAAGAAACTCCGCCCACTCCGTCCCCGCCTGACGGCGAGGACTCCGCTCTGCTCCGTTCCTTCCCCCTCTCCCCACAAAATCTTTGATTTTGCGGGAGCCCCGGTTTTTTATTCCCCGAATAAAAAGAGACTGCGCCCGCAGGCGCGTGCCGGAGGCTAGGCCTTGTTTGAAAAATTGGAAAACGCCCAAAACGGCGGATCTTTTTCCGCCGCTCTGCGTTAAATTTTCTTGCCGGGCGTCAGCCCGCCCGCGAAAATTTGCCTTGATTGGTGAAAAAATCTCTCACCGTTGGGCATTCCGCCAATTTTCAAACAAGGCCTAACCGCCGCGAGGCGGCGGCTCTTAAGGAACCACTGATGAAATCCCCGCACACAGCTTCACGCCATAAATTCCCGC
>CAJTVF010000023.1 GCA_910579435.1 uncultured Oscillibacter sp. | reverse complement strand
CGGGAATTTATGGCGTGAAGCTGTGTGCGGGGATTTCATCAGTGGTTCCTTAAATCTTTGTCCGGTGTGGTTATTTGATATCGTTGTCCGTCAGGCTCTGGCGGAACTCCGTCACGTCGGCGGTCTTGTTCTCGGGCTTGTAGAGGCCGGGAACGGCGGCGTACAGGGCGGCGCAGGTCACCAGGTCCTGCTTCCAGGTGATCTCGTTGGGGGCGTGGGCCTGGCTCTCCGCGCCGGGGCCGAAGCCCACGCAGGGGATGCCGTAGCGGCCCTGGATGGACACGCAGTTGGTGGAGAAGGTCCACTTGTCCGTCAGGGGGCGGCCGGTGCGCAGGTGCATGGCGTCCCTGCTCTGGTCCGCGTCGGCGTGGCCGATGCGCTCCTCGCCCCAGAGGGCGTGGTGGGCGTCCACCAGGGCCTGGACATGGGCCGCGCCGGCCTTGTTGATCCAGGTGGGGAAGAAGCACTCCGTCTCATAGACGGTGCCGGTCCAGGCGGGACGGTCGTACATGTACATGGAGACCTTCACGTCGTCCCCGTATTTCTTCACGCTGGGCAGCTGGCGGATCTCCTCCAGGCAGGAGTCCCAGGTTTCCCCGGCGGTCATGCGCCGGTCGATGGAGATGGAGCAGCTGTCCGCCACGGCGCAGCGGCTGGGGGAGGTGTAGAAAATCTGGCTGGTGGTGCAGGTGCCCCGGCCCAGGAACTGGGCGTCCTCGTAATGCTCGGGGTTGAACTCGGGGTTCAGCATCTTGACAAGGCCCTTGACCTCGTTGGAGGGGCCGTCGCCGTTTTCGTTCAGGGCCCGGACGTCCTGGAGGATGTCGGCCATCTTGTAGATGGCGTTGTCGCCCCGGTGGGGGGCGGAGCCGTGGCAGGAGACGCCCTTCACGTCCACCCGGATCTCCATGCGGCCCCGGTGGCCCCGGTAGATGCCGCCGTCGGTGGGCTCGGTGGAGATGACGAACTCAATCTTGCTCCGGGCGTCCTCGGGACCCTGGAAATACTTGTTGACGATGTACTGCCAGCACATGCCGTCGCAGTCCTCTTCCTGGACGGAGCCCACCACCATGATCTTGTAGCCCTCGGGGATCAGCCCCAGGTCCTTCATGATCTTGGCGCCGTACACGGCGGAGGCCATGCCGCCCTCCTGGTCGCTTCCGCCCCGGCCGAAGATGATGTCGTCGGTCTCATAGCCCTTGTAGGGGTCCGCTTCCCAGTTGTCGATGTTTCCGATGCCCACCGTGTCGATGTGGGAGTCGATGGCAATGATTTTTTCGCCCTGGCCCATCCAGCCGATGACGTTGCCCAGGCCGTCGATCTCCACCTTGTCAAAGCCCAGCTTCTCCATTTCGGCCTTGATGCACATGACCACTTCTTTTTCCTCGCAGCTCTCGCTGGGATGGGAAATCATGTCCCGCAGGAACCGGGACATCTCCGCCTTGCAGCCCTCCGCAGCCGACTTGATCTTCTCGAAATCCATGATGCAGACCTCCGTTTTATTTTATATTTGACGGCTTCGCGTCTTCGCCGTCTGTTCCCTATAGCCCTATCATAGCACAAGATTTCCTGTTGTCAAACAAAATTTTTGAAAACCAAAAAATTTTTTTGAATTGCTGTTGATTTCTCCGAAAGATCGTGGTATGATGCTAATGTAAATCGGTGTCTTTCCATAAAAATAAGCGCGAAAAGGGGGTATGACCCACGGAAAACAGCAAGCTGGAGCTGCTGCGTCAGGTAGCCGCCGGCATCGCCGCCCAATTCGGCTCCAACTGCGAGGTCGCCATCCATGACCTCAGTAAGGACCCGGACCGCTCCATCGTCTTCATCGCCAACGGCCACGTCTCCGGGCGGAAGGTGGGGGACGGCGCGTCCAACGTGGTGATGGAGCAGCTCCGCACCCAGGACCCGGAGCCCAAGGACCACCTCTGCTACCTCACCAAAACTCCGGACGGAAAGATTTTGAAATCCTCCACCGTCTATATCCGGGACCGGAAGGGGAGGGTCTCCGCCATTCTGGCCATCAACTACGACATCTCCCGCCTGATTCTGATGGAGGAGGCCCTGCGCGACCTGACCTCCACCGGGGAGGAGGTCCCCGCCGAGCCGGAGCGCATCACCAACGTCAGCGACCTGCTGGACGAGCTGATCCAGCAGTCCGTGGCCCTGGTGGGCAAGCCCGCCGCCGTGATGAACAAGGAGGACAAGGTAAAGGCCATCCAGTTCCTCAGCCAGAACGGGGCCTTCCTCATCACCAAGTCCGGCGACAAGGTGGCCAAGTACTTCGGCATTTCAAAGTACACCCTGTATTCCTACATTGATATGAATAAACAGGAGGGCAATTGACATGATCGATCTTACCATCAACCGCCAGGGGCTGGAGCACAACCTGAAAAAGGCCCGGGAAAACAGCATCCTCATTCCCACCATCGCCCAGATGCAGCACCCGGAGACCATCCCCGGGAAGGTCCAGGACAAGCTGAAAAACGTGGGCCTCTGGGACGTGAACCCCCTGAACCTCTTCCGGGTGACCTGGAAGAACGAGGCTAAGGAGAGCGGCGGCCTCTTCCAGGCCGTTCCCAATTACATCGAGCTCCCCCCGGAGCTCACCGGCGTGCCCTGCCGCGTCATCGCCATGGTGGGCAAGTGGTTCCCCACGGGCTGCCATAAAGTCGGCGCCTCCTTCGGATGCCTGGCTCCCCGCCTGGTGACGGGACAGTTCGACGTGGACGTCCACAAGGCCGTCTGGCCCTCCACCGGCAACTACTGCCGGGGCGGCGCCTTCAACTCCAAGCTGCTGGGGGCCCAGGGCGTGGCGATTCTCCCCGCCGAGATGAGCCAGGAGCGGTTCGACTGGCTCCACGAGATCGGGGCGGAGGTCATCGCCACCCCCGGCTGTGAGTCCAACGTCAAGGAAATCTTCGACAAGACCAACGAGCTCAAGCAGGACCCCCAGTATATGATCTTCAACCAGTTTGAGGAGATGGGGAATCCCCTGTGGCACTACAACGTCACCGGCGCCGCCCTGGCCGACGTGTTCGAGGCCGTCAAGCGTCCCGGGGACCGCTTTGCCGGAGCCTGCTTCACCTCCGGCTCCGCCGGCACCATGAGCGCCGGGGACCTGCTGAAGGAGCGCTATCCCCATTTGAAGCTGGGCGTGGGCGAGGCCCTCCAGTGCCCCACGATTCTGAACAACGGCTTCGGCGGGCACCGGATCGAGGGCATCGGAGACAAGCATATCCCCTGGATACACAATGTGAAAAACACGGATATGGCGATTGCCATTGACGACGAGGACTCCCAGCGGCTCCTCCGCCTGTTCAACACCCCCGAGGGCCAGGACTACCTGCGGAATACCCTCAAGCTGGACCCGGCGCTGGTGGAGCGGCTGACCTGGCTGGGCATTTCCGGCATTGCCAACGTGCTGTGCTGCATCAAGATGGCGAAGTACTACGAGTTCACCAGCCGGGACGTGGTGGGCACGGTCCTCACCGACTCCGCCGTCATGTACCAGAGCCGGATTCAGGAGCTGAACGATCAGTTCGGTGCGTACACCGGGGAGGAGGCCCGGCTGGACCACCATCTCCATGTTCTGAGCCTCAAGACCGACAACATGCTGGAACTGGGCTACGCGGACCGCAAGCGGGTCCACCACCTGAAGTATTACACCTGGGTGGAGCAGCAGGGGAAGGATATGCACGACCTGAACGCCCTGTGGTACGACGCCGAGGGCACCTGGGACGCGGTCCACGCCCAGGCCAAGGACCTGGATGAGCTGATTAACGCCTTCAACGAGGAGAGCGGCGTGCTGAAAAACCTGTAATTTTGTGGATGCGAAGGAGGCGGAGCCGTCAGGCTCCGCCTCCTTTGTCATTTCTCCTGCTCCTCCATCCAGGCGGTGCATTCCCCCTCCGCCCGGAGCTGCGCGTGCATCAGCAGGTCCTTTGCGTTTCCGTAGTTCTGCTTTTCCAGCTCCCTCAGCACGTCCGTGGCGGCATTGAACATCGTCGTGTAAAACTTCGGAATTTCTTTCATTTTTATCACCTCATGGTTACTGTACCATTATATCCCAGAAATTGCAATAAAAAATAATTGCAAAATTGCAATGCTTCCGAAAGATGCGGTTTGCAATACATTCTTATTACAGATTTCGTGCAAAATGTATTGCGAGGTGTGTCATGCGAAAGTTCAAAATTCCGGATGTTCCCGATGTTCCTGTCTCCGCAACAAAGTCCATCCGCTTCCCGACCACGGTCATCAATCAGGTTGAAGAAGCCATTCGCGGCACGAACTGCACCTTCACAGCCTTTGTTGTGGAGGCGGTCCGGGTGGCCCTGGAAAATCTGGCGGAAGAAGAGGAAGAATAAGCCAAGCTGTGGGGCCCGCCCCAGGTCAAGCCATCTTGAATGAGAGAATGGCCTGGCCAGGGGGCCAGGCCCCACAGAATCCTTCTTTTTGAAGTTTTTTCTTTTAGGCCATGTTTGAAAAATGGCAAAACGCCGTCTTTGGGCATCTTTTTCCGCCAGGACTGCGTTGATTGGACTTGAAATCCGTCAGGATTCCCGCGTCCAATCGCCTTGCCTGGCAAAAAAATCTGCCCAAATCCGGCATTCCGCCAATTTTCAAACAAGGCCTAGGCGAACAGCGCCTCAAAGCTCTCCGCGGCGGCTCCGGCATTGTCGCCCACCGCCAGCATTACATAATTGCCATGGCTGACGATTTGGGATTTGGTTTTCCAGCCCTCAATGGTCTCGGGATACCGGGCCCCGCCGGGGTTCGTGTCGTCTCCCACCTGATAGTCGATCCGGGCCTGGAAAATGTCCTCCACCGCCTGCACGTCCCCGGCGTTCTCCACCTCCACCAGGGCGATTTCCCCCACGGCGGCGGAAATCGCGGCGACGTAGACCCCGCACTGCTTCGTGGAAAGCTCCGACAGGCCGGGGTAGTAGCTGTCCAGCATCTCCGCCATGGTCTCGTCTTCCGTCAGGCTCATCAGCACGGGCCACTCCTCGCCCTCTGTCAGAGAGGCGTAAAAGGCGGCGAGGTCAATCTCCTTGGGGCTCTCCCCCGGGGTCTCGGGGGCCTCTGTCTCGGGGGCCTCTGTCTCAGGGGCGCTGACCTCCGGGGCGTCGTCGGGTGTGCCGTCCTGGGCGGGGGCGTCCTTGCCGCCGCAGGCGGCCAGGGACAGGGCGAGGGCCAGCGCCAAGGTCAGCGTGAGAAACTTCTTTTTCATGTGTAATCTCCTTGTGTCAACATAGTCTTGTGGATTGCTTCCGATGGATAGACGGAAGGGCGGGGAGAAAGGTTCCCGGGACCGGGAAGAAATTTTTGCGAAAAAAGGGACGGCGCTCCGCCGTCCCTCAATGGTTTATCGCTCCTCCCGCAGCCGGAAGGCCGCCTGAACAAACAGCTCCACTTCCTCCATGCGGTCAAAACAGGCGATGGCCACCTGATTCCCCATGGTCCCCGCCAGAGCGTCGGGCATCCGGGTGAAGAGCCGGGCCCGGTCGCCGCACCGGGCCTCCAGCTGGCCCAGGGAGACGTCGTAGCGCACCCCGTCCCGCCGCCCGGCGTAGACGCAGTAGCGGTGGGGGCCGATGTAGGCGTGCCGCAGCTCGTCGAAGGCCACCATGTCCGCCCAGATCTGGTACACGTCCGCGCTCTGGCTGAAATCCAGCATGTCCGGGGTGTAGCCCCCGGCGGGGCGCATGTTGACCTCCAGGGCCACAATGTCCCCCACGTCTCCCAGGCCCGGCTTGGCCTCCGTCAGGCGGAAGAACTCCAGGTGGAAAAACCGGCTGGCCGCGCCGAAGGCCTTCAGCGTGGCCCGGCCCGCCGCCTCCACGTCGGCGGGGACCTCCTTGTCCACATAGTAATAGGTCGGCACATGCTCGTTCACCATATCCATGATGGAATTCCGGGTCACGTGGCTGGCGGCGAAGAGCACCTCCCCTTTGGAGCTGCAGATTCCGTCGTAGGTGGTGACGGAGCCGGAGACGTATTCCTCCATGAGATAGGGCGCGTCCGGCGGGTCCTGGAAGAAGCTCCGCAGCTCCTCCTCGTTTTGCAGCCGCCAGGTGGCCACGGCCCCTACGCCGTTGTCCGGCTTGACGACGACGGGATACCCCGCCTCGCGGGCGAAGGCCAGCCCCGCCTCCAGGTCCGTCACCGGGGCGCAGCGGGCGCAGGGAATTCCGGCCTTTCGGTAGTACTCCTTCATGGCCAGCTTGCTCTTGTACTTTGTGATTTCGTGGGCCTTGGGGCCGGTGGTGATGTTGAAGTCCGTCCGCAGTTGGGCGTCCAGCTCCAGCCAGTACTCGTTGTTGCTTTCCACCCAGTCGATCTTGCCGTACCGCCCGGTGAAGTACCCCAGGGCCCGGAGGGCCTGGTCATAGTCCTCCAGGCTGTCCACCCGGTAGTACTCCGTCAGCGCCCGTTTCAGGTCCGGGTGGAGGAAGTCGTAGGGGGCGTCCCCCACGCCCAGGACGTTGACGCCGTTGTCCCGGAGGCGGATGCAGAACCAGCGGTAGGCCTCGGGGAAGTTGGGGGAGATGAAGACGAAATTCATAGGGGCCTCCTTTGACACGGGGTGGTTTTACACTTTAAAGGATAACACTTTTGGGGAGAAAGCGCAAGGGAAAGAAGAAAAAACCAGGGAGGGCGCGCCTCCCTGGTTTTCGTGCGTTCAACCAAAAATCGCGGTCAGACTGCCCTGCTGGAGGATATGCCCCTCCGCCGCCTTGAGGAAGTGCTTCTTCCGGGCGTTGGAGCTCAGGCCCAGGACGCAGTCCAGGGCGTAGACCGTCAGCCGGTAGCGGTGGCAGGCCCAGATGGGGGGCTTGGGCCCCGCGTAGCGGTGGAGGCCGTAGGCCATGCCCTGGACGACGCCGCTCTCCAGCCGGTCCCGCTGGGGGATGCCGCCGGGGATGACCTTCCGGGCGGGGAAGTTCCACATTACCCAGTGGGTGAAGCCCTTCATGGGGTGTGACAGGTCCTCCAAGGTCACCGCCAGGGTTTTGGCCTGGGGGGACAGGTTTTCCAGAGTGATTTCCGGGGACAGGTCCTTTCCCCGGCCGGTATTGTCCAGGGGGAAGCGTCCGCCGTCCTCCAGGCCGGGGCAGTGAAAATGTAATACTTCGATTTCCATTCTATTTCTAATCCCTCTCTTTTTTAAACGCGAGAACCAGCCCGGCAATCCCGCACGCCAGCCCTGAGGGCCACGCGAACAGGGACGGAACGTCTATAATCGGAATCCAGGGGTCAACGATGGAAAACAGCATCAGCAGAATCCCGAACAGGAGCAGGGCGATGCCTCTCAGCTGGGCCTTCATGTTCAAAATCTCCTTTGGTTGAATCAGGCTTTCTCCTTCGGCAGGATCAGGTTCAGCAGCACCGCCATCAGCGTGGCGATGACCACCGGGGACTTGCCGAAGATCATGGTAAAACCGTCGGGGAACTGGGCCAGGGCCCCGCTGGCCTGGCTGACGCCCACGCCCAGGGCGGCGGACAGGCCCACGATGGTGGTGTTCCGGGCCGTCAGGTCCTGGGAGGCGATGAGCTTCATGCCGGTCATGGCGATGGTGGAGAAGACGGTGATGGTGGCCCCGCCCAGCACGCACTGGGGGATGGTGGTCAGCACCGCCGCAAACTTGGGGGACAGGCCCGCCAGCAGCAAAAAGCCGCCGGTCATGGCAAATACAATCCGGTTCACCACTTTGTTGGTGGTGACGATGCCCACGTTTTGAGAATAGGTCGCCGTGGGCAGGCCGCCGAAGAAGGCCGTTATAATATTGCTGAAGCCATAGGCGATGATGCCGCCCTGGAGCTCCTGGTCCGTGGGGTCCCGGTCAATGCCGCCCACGGTGGTGGCGGTGAAGTCGCCGATGGCCTGGATGGAGTTGATGGCGAAGAGCAGCCCGATGGCCACGCAGGAGGGCAGGTCGAAGGTGACGCCGAAGTGCATCACCCGGGGCAGGGAGAACCAGGAGGCGGAGCCCACCTCAGCAAAGGAGACCATGCCGAAGAATATGGAAATCACGTAACCGCAGAGCATGCCGATGAGAATGGAGGCCAGCTTGCAGATACCTTTGGCGTGGTTGTTCAGCAGCATGACGATAGCCAGGGTCAGAACAGCCACCAGCCAGTTCTGCCAGGAGCCGTAAACCAGGGCCTCGGTCTGGCGCTTGGTTTCCACCACCAGCTCGTATGTATTGGCGGCGCCTCCGGCCATGTAGTTGATGGCCGTTGGATAGAGGGAAAGGCCGATGGTAAAGACCACCGTGCCGGTGATGACCGGCGGAAACAGGAGGCGGATCTTCTTCACGAACACGCCCACGATGACCGCTACGATTCCGCCCACGATCATGGCCCCGGCGATGGCCCCCACGCCGCCTCCGGTGGAGGCGATGGCCTGCATGCTGGGGACGTAGGCAAAGCTGACGCCCATGATGACCGGCAGGCCGGAACCAAAGTATTTGTTCACCGGGTAGAGCTGGATGATGGTACACACGGCGGACATCACCAGGGACGCCTGGATCAGCAGCACCCGGTCCGCCTGGCTGAGGCCGATGGCCCCGGCGATGATGATGGGCGGCGTGACGCAGCCCACGATCATGGCGACAAGGTGCTGAAGGGACAGGGAGACGGCGGAGCCCAGGGGGGGAATGCCTCGGATCTGGAACAGCGCCTGCTGGTCAGAGGGGGTTCTCATGGCGGGGGTTCTCCTTCCTGTTTCTTCGTTCTGTCTTTCTATGGGCGGGGCCAAAAAAGGTCCACCTTTTTCAGTGTACAGGAGCGGCGGCGGGATGTCAAGGACAAAACTTTAGGAAGCACTGATGAAATCAACGTGTGCAGATTTGCGCCAGAAATTTCTGCTGGCAAGGAAGAAAACCGCAGGAATCCTGACGGATTTCAAGATTTTCTAACGCAGTCCAGCGGGAATTTAAGGCGTGAAGCTGTGCGCGGGGATTTCATCAGTGGTTCCTTTACTCCCCGCCGCCCTGCTCCGCGCCGCCGCCCGGGACCTGCAGGTCCCGGCGGAATTCGCCGTCCACCAGGAAGCGGACTTCCTCCACCGCCTCAAGGGAGGAGAGGGAATCCTCCAGGGCCTGGAGGGCGGTTTGGAGCACGCCGTCCTCCAGCCCCTCCAGCAGGGCGGAGGAGAGGTTCACATAGCAGATATCCTCCTCCAGCCAGACGGACTTCACCTGGAAGTTCTCCGGCAGGGGGGAGAGCAGGTCCCGGCCCTCGGGCTGGCGCTCCAGGGCCCGGGCCACGGCGGAAACCTGGGTGTCGCCCTCGTAGAGGTCCAGGGTCTGTTCCGCCGCCGTGAGGCGGCCCTCCTGGTTCAGGTAGTACAGCAGCACGTCCACGGTGCTGATGACGTCCCCCTCCGGGGTCAGCAGAATGTCCCGGATGTTCAGGACCGGCTGTTCCCGGTAGGCCAGCTCCCGGCCCCGGACGGTGATTTGGACGGAGGAGACCTCCGGCACCTGGGAGAGGGTCAGGGCGATGGCGCTGTCCGCCAGGGTCAGGGCCACGCCGGACAGGCTCTCATAGGACGGGGACAGGTCCACCAGGGCCCGGTCCCCGTTGAGCTCCAGCGTGAGCAGGGTGGTCCCGGCGGGGAGGGCGCTTTTCAGCGTCTCATCGGCGGGGCCCTTCAAAAGCTCGTTCAGAAGCGCCTCCGCCAGGCGGGGGGCGGCGCCGGTCTCGGCGTCGTATAAGTACACGGTTTCCGTGCGGAAGGGGGACTCCCCGGCGGAGTACGTCAGGTCCGCCTCCAGAAAATAGAGCTGGTAGGCGGTGCGGGCGGGCTCCTCCCTCCGGCAGCCCGCCAGCGGCAGGAGCAGGAGGAGCAGCAGGCAGGGCCATTTTCTCACGGGTCCTCCCTCCTTTCCAGGGCGGGCCAGCGGACGGTGAACACCGCGCCGCCGCCGGGGCGGTTGGCGGCCTCCACCGCGCCGCCCCGGCGCTTCACCGTGTCGCTGACAATGGCGAGGCCCAGGCCCGTGCCTCCCGCGGCCCGGGACCGGGCCTTGTCCACCCGGTAGAAGCGCTCGAAGATCCGGGGCAGGTCCGCCTCGGGAATGCCCGCGCCGTTGTCCGCCACGGTGAGGACCAACAGCTCCCCCACCCGCTCCAGAGAGACCTGGACAGAGCCGCCGATGGCGGAGTATTTCACCGCGTTGTCCACCAGGTTGTAGATAACCTGATGGGTCTCGTCCCGGGTGCCCAGGACCACGCACTCGCCCCCGGCGGAGTAGGTGAGGTCCACGCCCTTCTCCTGGGCCACCAGGTTCATCATCCGCATGACCTGCTCCAAAACCGGCAGAATGTCCACCGCCGCCGGGGGGTCCAGCACGCCGCTGTCCAGCCGGGTCAGGCGGAGAAGGTCCTCCGTGATGCGGGAGAGGCGCTCCGCCTCCCGGCCGATGTCGGTGACGAACTCCTTGGTGGTTTCCGGGTCGATGTTCTCCGTCTGCAAAATGGAGTCCGACAGCAGGCGGATGGCCGCCAGGGGGGTTTTCAGCTCGTGGGACGCGTCGGAGACGAAGCGGCGGCGGGCGTTCTCCGTGGTCTGGAGGCGGTCCGTCAGGCTGTTGAACTCGTGGCCGATCTGGGCGATTTCGTCCCGGCCCCGGATGTCCGCCCGGTGGCTGTAGGCCCCCTCCCGCACCTCCCGGATGGCGGTGAGGAGCAGGCCGATTTTACTGGTCAGGGCCTTGGAGAGGATCAGGCTCAGCACCAGCGCCAGCACCAGCGCCACGAAGGAAAGGCGCAGAAGCGTCTCCTGAAGGCCGGAGAGCAGGTCGGCCTGCTGGGTGTCGTATTCGTAGGCGTAGACTGCGCCGATAATCTGGCTCTGATACATGACGGGGGAGGAGGCCCGGCTGCGGAAGGCGCCCCGCCGGTAGGTGCAGCTGAACGCGTCATAGCCAAGCAAAGCCTGGGTGATCTCCGTGTACAGGGCCAGGCTTCCCACGGCGGAGCCGGTTTCCCGGGTGTCGTAGAGCACCCGGCCCGCGCCGTCGGTGACCAGGATGCGGCTCAGGCCCGCCTCCTCCGCCACGGCCATGGCGTCCGCCACGTTCTCCTCCGTCAGGGGGGAGAGGCCGGAGAGGGCGTTGACCATGACGGAAACGCTGCTCTGGAGGTTGGTGGCCTTGGAGTGGAACACCAGGTCCTCGGACACCAGAAGGGGGTACGTGTTCAGCAGCAGCAGCACCGCCAGGATGACGGCGATGTAGCTCACGCCGAAGCGGAACTGCAAGCTGCCCCAATAGGGGCGTTCACTCCTTGAAATAGTACCCCACCCCCCACTTGGTACAGATGTGGTCCGGCTCCGCCGGGTTCTCCTCCAGCTTTTCCCGGAGGCGGCGGATGTGTACGTCCACCGTCCGGTAGTCCCCGGCGTAGCTGTAGCCCCAGACCACGTTCATCAGGTTCTCCCGGCTGTAGACCCGCCGGGGATTGCGCATCAAAAGCTCAATGAGGTCGTACTCCTTGGCGGTGAGGTCCACGGGCGTGTCCCCCCGGGCGGCGGAGCGCTCCTCGGTGTTCAGGGTGATGCCCCCGGCGGTCAGGATGCTGCCCCGGGTCCGCTGGACCCCGGCGGCCCGGCGGAGCAGGGCCCGGACCCGGGCCTTCAGCTCCAGGATGTTGAAGGGCTTGGTCAGGTAGTCGTCCGCGCCGCACTCGAAGCCCATCAGCTTGTCCGCGTCCTCGCTCTTGGCGGTCAGCATGATGACGGGCACGTTGGAGAACTCCCGGATGCGCATGCACGCCTCCAGCCCGTCCACCTCCGGCATCATCAGATCCAAAATGATGAGGTCCAGCTTGCCCTCCCGGGCCAGCTCCACGGCGGCGGCGCCGTCGTAGGCGCACTCCACCTCATAGCCCTCGTTCTCCAGGTTGAATTTGATTCCCTTTACCAGGGTCCGCTCGTCGTCCACCACGAGTATTTTCATGTAAGCTCCTCCACTGTCACAAGTCCCTCCAGCGCCGCCAGCTTTCCCTGACCGATGCCGGAGACCTCCGTCAAATCCTCCACGGCTTCAAAGGGCCCGTGTTCCTCCCGGTATTCCACGATCCGCCGGGCCAGCTCCTCCCCGATGCCGGGAAGGGCGGTCAGCGCCTCCGCGTCCGCAGTGTTGAGGTTCACCGGGGACGGGTCCGGCCGGACCTCTTCGATGGGCGCGGTCAGCTCCGTCTCCACGAAGGCGGGCGCATCCACGGCTCTCCGGTCCCGGAGGAACAGCCCCAAAAGCAGGCTCAAAAACAGCGCCGTCAGGCCCAGCAGGGCCCATTCTCCCCAGGCGGTTTTTCGGCGCGTCTCCATGGTTGCGTTCCTCCAATTTTTTTGGTATACTGTTGGGGAAATCGTCGGCCGGCAGCGGCGGCCGCCGCTCTACCGGCTCTATTATAACACAGATTTTGGGGGATGGACATGAAAACACGGCGCTTTTTCACAAGTTTTTTCCTGGCCCTTCTGCTGATTGGGCAGCTGGCTGTCCCCGCGCGGGCGGTCAAGGCGCCGGACTGGGAGATGGAGGCCAAGGCGGCCCTGCTGGTGGACCAGAAGACCGGGGCGGTGCTCTATGCCCTGAACGAGCACGACGAGCTCTATCCCGCCAGCCTCACCAAGATCATGACCTGCCTGCTGGTGCTGGACGCCATCGAGGAGGGACGGCTGAGCCTGAGCCAGGAGATCACCGCCACCCCCACGGCCCTGGAGGGGCTGGCGGAGGACGGCAGCACCGCCGGAATCGAGGCGGGAGAGGTGCTGACGGTGGAGGAGCTGCTCTACTGCCTGATGGTGGTTTCCGCCAACGAGGCGGGCGCCATCCTGGCGGAGAAGGTCTCCGGCTCCGTCAGCAGCTTCGTGGACCAAATGAACGCCAGGGCGGCGGAGCTGGGCTGTGAGGACACCCACTTCATGAACCCCCATGGCTACCACGACTCCCAGCACTATACCACCGCATGGGACCTGTACCTCATTACCAAGGCGGCCATGGAACACCCCATGTTCATGACTATCTGCGACACCAGCACCCACACCGTCCCCGCCACGAATATGTCCGAGGAACGGGTGCTGAACAACACCAACTTCCTGATCCGGAGCACCCGGGAGTACTACAACGCCGACGTTCACGGCGTGAAGACCGGCTCCCACTCCATGGCGGGGAACTGCCTGGTCTCCACCGCCCAGCACGCCAGCATGGACCTTCTCTGCGTGATTCTGGGCGCGGAGCGGACCCAGGACCAGAACGGCACCTGGTGGACCTACAGCTTCGTGTATACGAACAAGCTCTATGACTGGGCTTACGGCAACTTCTCCTATCAGACCATTTTAAAGGAGGACGACGTGGCCGGGGAGGCCCCGGTGTCCCTTTCCTCCACGGACCATGTGACCCTCCGCCCCGCCAAGGCGGTGGAGCTGCTGCTGCCCAAGGAGACGGACCTGGAGGAGCTGGAGAAAACCATTACCCTGAAATCCGACCCGGTGGAGGCCCCTATCAGCGAGGGGGACGTGCTGGGCACCATGACCATCACCCTGGACGGAGAGCAGCTGGTGGAGGTGGACCTGCTGGCCTTTACCAGCGTGGAGGCGTCCCGAATCCGCATCCTGTGGCGGGACGTGAAGAGCTTCTTCTCCACTACCGCCGCCAAGGTGGGGCTGGGCGTGGTCCTGGTTCTGGCCGTGATCTTCGGAGGCTGGAGGCTGCTGTTCAGCCGCCGCCGCTACCGCTATGGACGCAGCGTCGGCGGCGGAGGCCGCCGGGGCGGTTACCGGGGCACGCGCAAGAGAAGATGAAAAGCAGGAGGCCGCCAAAGGGCGGCCTCCTGCTTGCTTACAGATACTTTACCAGCTCCTCCATGGGCTTGCGGTCCGTGTGGAGCCGGGCGGGATGGGCTCCCTCCGCCGGGTAGCCCAGGGGCAGCAGGGCAATGGGGCGGGTCCCCGCCATCTCCGGGAAGGCCGCCAGGAGCTTGTCCGGCTCGAACATGCCCACATAGGTGGTGCCCAGCCCCAGGTCCGCCGCCTGGAGCATCATCTGCGTGACGGCGATGGCGGCGTCGATTTCGCCGTGGTCCTTGCCGTCGGTCTCCCGCTTCCAGGAGACGGCGGGGTCGCAGGCCACCGCCAGCATCACCGGCGGATGGAAGTGAGCCCCGGAGCAGGCGTCGGCTTTCTCCAGGGCCTCGGGGGTTTGGAGGACGAAAATGCGCTGGGGCTGGTAGTTGTGGGCCGTGGGGGCGTTCCGTCCGGCCTCCAGGATCAAGTCCAGCTTTTCCTGCTCCACGGGCCGGGGGTCAAATTTGCGCAGGGAATACCGCGCGGCGGAGAGGGTTTGAAAGTCCATAAAAAAACCTCGTTTCTTATTCAGTTAAAATGGCGATACTGTAAGTGTACCACAGTTTTTTCTCCGGCGCAATCCATTTCGGCGGCTGGGAAGCGTCCCGGTATTTAAGGAACCACTGATGAAATCCCCGCACACAGCTTCACGCCATAAATTCCCGCTGGACTGCGTTAGAAAATCTTGAAATCCGTCAGGATTCCTGCGATTTTCTTCCTTGCCAGCAGAAATTTCTGGCGCAAATCTGCACACGTTGATTTCATCAGTGCTTCCTTAATTGGGGATTGCGGCGGGAAAGGCTTTGTGATAAAATAATTGGGACAAATTCCCGCCTTGACGGCGGATTACTTGGAAAGAGGGCGGCGCTTTATGGTGGATTCCAAATGGCTCCAGACATACCGGGAGGAAATTGAAACCTTCTCCGGGAGGATTCAGGATTTCCAGGAGGGGAAAATCGACAAGAAGGACTATAAAGGCTATTCCGGCGGCATGGGCAGCTATGCCCAGCGGGACCAGTCGAAGCACATGCTCCGCCTCCGGATGCCCGCCGGGCGGCTGACCATGGAACGGCTGAAATTCCTGGCGGACACCGTGGAGAAGTACCAGGTCCGGCGGTTGAAGCTCACCACCTGCGAGACGGTGCAGCTCCACGACCTTGCGGCGGAGCAGGTCCCCGCCATCATAGGAGAGGCCGCCGGGGCGGGCATCCTCTGCCGGGGCGGCGGCGGGGACAACCCCCGGAACGTCATGTGCAGCCCCCTGTCCGGCGTGCAGAAGGGGGAGGCCTTTGACCCGTCCCCCTGGGCGGCGGCGGTGACGGACTACCTGCTCTCCATCTGCCGGGACATCCACATGCCCCGGAAATTGAAGATCGCCTTTTCCAACGGCGTGGACGACTCCGTCCACAGCGCCTTCCGGGACATGGGCTTCCGGGCCCAGGAGAACGGGACCTTCTCCCTCCGCATCGCCGGGGGGCTGGGGGCCATGGGCCACCGCATGGGCGTGCTGGTGGACGAGGCGGTGGACCCCAAGGACGTGCTGTATTACGTCCGGGCCATGGTGGACACCTTCTGCCGGCACGGCAACTATGAGAACCGGGCCAAGGCCCGGACCCGCTTCATGCAGGACACCCTGGGCCCCGAGGGGCTGAAGGAGGCGTTCCTGAAAAACGTGGGGGCCTTGAAAGCCCAGGGCGGGCTGGAGGTTTCGGGCCTGGAGGCCCCCGCCGACGTCGCCAAGGGCACGGGGGAGACGCTGGACCATCCCCGGGCCGTCCCCCAGAAGCAGGAGGGGCTGTACGCCGTGAAGTACCACCCCATCGGCGGCGTGCTGCCGGTGGAGAAGCCGGCGGAACTGTACGCGGTCTTGCAGGACGTTCCCGGGGCCGGGTGCCGGGTAGGCCCGGACGAGACGCTGTATGTGGTGAACCTCACCGCCGCCGAGGCGGAGAAGGTTCTGGCCGTCACGGAGGACGGCGCGCGGACGGAGTTTGAGCACAGCGTGGCCTGCATCGGCGCGACGGTGTGCCAGCAGGGCGTCCGGGACAGCCAGGGACTGCTCCAGGCCGCGGTAAGCGCGGTCCGGGAGGCCGGCATCCCCGACGGGGCCCTGCCCCGCATTAACATCTCCGGCTGTCCCTCCAGCTGCGCCGCCCATCAGGCGGGGACCATCGGCTTCCAGGGCGGCGTCCGCCTGGAGGACAAGAAGCCCCAGCCCGCCTTCCGCCTGTTCCTGGGAGGCAGCGACGCGCTGGACGAAGCCCGCTTCGGCGAGGCGGGGGCAGTGATCCTGGAGAAGGACATCCCCGCCCTGCTGGTGGAGCTGGGCCGGGCGGCTGCGGCCGCGGGCCAGACCTGGGGCCAGTGGTCCGAGACCCACCGGGAGGACCTGAACGCCATTGTGGCGAAGTACGCCTGAGATACGACTTTTTGACGGAAAGGAGGCGAGCCCAGGGCCCGCCTCCTTTTCCGCGTGATGGGAGAAGAGAACGATGAAACGCCTTTGCCTTCTGCTGGTCCTGCTCCTGGCGCTCCCGGCCTGCGGCGCGGCGGCGGAGCCCGCCGGAAGCACCGGGCCCGGTGAAATTGCGGAGCCCGCCGCCGGGAAGCTGGTTTTCTTTACAGACGATCTGGGACAGGAATTTGAACTGGAGCCGCCGCAAAGGGTGGCGGCGATGATCGGCAGCTTTGCGGACATCTGGTGCCTGGCCGGGGGGCGGGATACCCTCATTGCCGCCGCCGGGGACGCGTGGACCTCCTTCGACCTGGGCCTGCGGGAGGACGCGGCGGACCTGGGGGCCGTGAAGGAGCCGAATCTGGAGGTGCTGCTGGCGGCGGAGCCGGACCTGATTCTGGCCAGCGTCAATACCGCCGCGGACCTGGAGCTGAAGGAGCCCCTGGCCCGGGCGGGCATTCCCGCCGCTTATTTCGAGGTGGACTGCTTCGACGACTACCTGCGGATGCTGGAGGTCTGCGCCCGCCTCACGGGACAGCCGGAGCGGTATAAGACCTATGGCGAGGACGTCCGGGCCCGGGTGGACGCCGCCCTGGCCCGGCAGGACGGCAGCGCCCCAAGGGTCCTCTATGTCCGGGCCAGCGGCAGCAGCTGCAAGGCCAAGGGCAGCGAGGGAAGCGTCCTGGGGGAGATGCTGGCGGAGCTGGGCTGCGTCAACATCGCCGACGGCGGGGGCCTTCTGGAGAATCTGAGCCTGGAGGGCGTCATCGCCGGGGACCCGGACTATATTTTCGCCGTATTGCAGGCGTCGGACGTTAATGTGGAAAAGGCCAGGGCGTCCCTGGAGGCCGCCCTGCTCTCGAATCCCGCCTGGGGGACGCTCCGGGCGGTGAGGGAAGGGCGGTTCATCACCCTGGACCATAAGCTCTATAATCTAAAGCCCAACGCCCGCTGGGGGGAAGCCTATGAAGGACTTGCGGACATTCTCTATCCCAACTGAATCGGTGGTTCCGGTCCTGGGGGCCCTGGCGGTCCTCTCCGCCCTGCTGAGCCTGTGCCTGGGGGCCGTGCCCGTGGCCCCGGGGGAGGTGCTGGCGGCCCTGCTGGGGCGGGGGAGCGGAACGGCGGCGAGCATCGTCCTTTACGCCCGCCTGCCCCGGACCTGCGGCTGTCTCCTGGCGGGGGCGGCGCTGGCGGCGGCGGGGACCATCATCCAGGGCGTATTGGGAAATCCCCTGGCGGCCCCCAACATCATTGGCGTCAACGCCGGGGCGGGGTTCTGCACGGCGGTCTGCGCCGCCCTGTGGCCCGCCTGGACGGCGGCGGTTCCCTTCGCCGCGTTTCTGGGAGCCCTGGGAGGCGTGCTGCTGGTGCTGTTCATCGGGTCCCGGACCGGCGCGTCGAAAATGACCCTGGTGCTGGCGGGCGTGGCGGTCAGCGGCATGTTCAGCGCGGGGGTCGACGCCGTGCTGGCCTTTTTTCCGGATGCGCTGAACGGCTACGCGGATTTTCGGGTGGGGGGCGTGGCGAACCTCTCCATGAACCGGGTGGCTCCGGCCTTCTGGGTGATTCTGGCGGCGTTTCTCCTGGCGCTCTCCTTGTCGGGGGAGCTGGACGTGCTGCTTCTCGGGGAGGAGACCGCCCGGAGCCTGGGGCTTCCGGCCCGACGGCTGCGGCTGATTCTGCTGGCCCTGGCGGCGGCCCTGGCGGGGGCGGCGGTGAGCTTTGCGGGACTGCTGGGCTTCGTGGGTTTGATCGCCCCCCATATGGTCCGCCGCCTGGCGGGGGAGGACAGCTCCGCCCGGCTGCTGCTGGCGGCGGCGCTGGGGGGAGCGGCGCTGCTGACGGTATGCGACATTCTGGCCCGGACGCTGTTCGCCCCCTATGAGCTGCCGGTGGGGGTGGCGCTGTCCCTGCTGGGCGGGCCGTTTTTCCTCTGGCTGCTGCTGCGGCAGAAACGGGGAAGGGGGATGGGCCGTGCTTGAAGTGAAAAACCTTTCCGTGGGTTACCCGGGCAGGACCGTGCTGGAGGACGTATCTCTGGCGGTTCGCCCCGGGCGGGTGCTGGTTTTGCTGGGGCCCAACGGCTGCGGGAAAAGTACGCTTTTGCGGACCCTGCCGGGCCTTTTGCCGCCGCTTGGCGGGGAAATTCTGCTGGACGGGAGGTCCCTGGGGAACTACAGCCCCCGGGAAGCCGCCCGGAAAATCGCCTATCTGCCCCAGTCCCGGGCGGTGCCCAGCATCACAGCCCGGCGGATGGTCCTCCACGGGCGGTTTCCCTATCTGTCCTATCCACGGCGCTACCGGCGGGAGGATCATGAGGCTGTGGGCCTGGCCCTGGCGGCGGCGGGCGCGCTGGACCTGGCGGACCGGCCTTTGCCGGAGCTCTCCGGGGGACAGCGGCAGAAGGTCTATCTGGCCCTGGCCCTGGCCCAGGAGACGGAGACCATCCTCATGGACGAACCCACCACGTATCTGGATATCCGGAACCAGCTGGAGACCCTGGCCCTGCTCCGCCGCCTGGCGGCGGAGGGGCGCGGCGCGGCGGCGGTCCTCCACGACCTCTGCCTGGCCCTGGCGGCGGCGGACGACGTGGCCGTGCTGGGGGAGGGGCGGCTGCTGGCCCTGGGCGGTCCGGAAGAAATTTATCGGAGCGGGATTCTGGAGCGGGTCATGGGCGTGCGCCTGGACCGGACCGCCGGTCCGGGGGGCTGGCGTTATTTCTGCGAGCTGCCGGAGGAGGGCTGAGGATGGGATACTTTCCGTTTTTTATGGAGCTGGAGGGCCGGGAGGGCCTGGTGGTGGGCGGCGGGGCCGTGGCGGCGCGGAAGGTTCAAAAGCTCCAGCCCTACGGGCCCCGGCTCACGGTGGCCGCGCCGGAGATTCTGCCGGAGATTGCGGAGCTTCCTGGGGTGACGCTGCTCCGCCGGGCCTTTGCGCCCGGTATGCTGGAGGGGAAGTGTTTTGTAATTGCCGCCACGGACAGCCGGGAGGTGAACCGGGGGATTGCGGCCCTCTGCCGGGAGCGGGGGATTCCGGTCAACGCGGTGGACGACAAGGAGGCGTGTACCTTCCTGTTTCCCGCCCTGGTGAAGCGGGGGGATTTGACCGTGGGCGTTTCCACCGCCGGGGCCAGCCCCAGCGCCGCCGCCTGGGTGGGGCGGCGGGTTTCGGAGCGTCTGCCGGAGGACTTCGGGGAGCTGCTGGACTACCTGGCCTCCCTGCGTCCCATGGTCCGAAAACGGGTGGCGGAGGAAAACCGCGCCGCCGTGTTTGCCCGGCTGTTTTCGGATTGTATGGAACAGGGCTTCCCCCTGGAGGAGGCCGCGCTGGCGGCGGTTTTCGAGAACGCGCCGGGGACCGGGAAGGTCTATCTGGTGGGCGCGGGCTGCGGGGCGGCGGACCTGATTACCGTCCGGGGCCTGCGGCTGCTGGAGGGCTGCGGCGCGGTGGTTTACGACGATCTGCTGGACCAGGCGCTGCTGGACGCGGCCCCGGAGGGGGCGGAAAAAATCTATGTGGGCAAGCGGCGGGGGCGGCGCTCCATGGCCCAGGAGGACATCAGCGCCCTTTTGATTGCCAAGGCCCGGGAGGGAAAGACGGTGGTCCGCCTCAAGGGCGGGGACCCCTTCGTCTTTGGGCGGGGCGGGGAAGAGGCTCTGGCCCTCCAGGCCGCCGGAATTGCGTGGGAGTATGTCCCCGGCGTCACCTCCGCCGTGGCCGTGCCCGGCGCGGCGGGGATTCCCGCCACCCACCGGGGAGTCAGCCGGGGCTTTCACGTGGTTACCGCCCACACGGCGGATTCGCCGGACGGACTGCCGTCCCATTTGGAGGAGCTGGCCCGCTTGCCGGGGACCTTGGTGTTCCTCATGGGCCTGTCCCGGCTGGAGGAAATCGCCCGCCGCCTCATCGGGGCCGGACTGCCGGGGGACACGCCCATCGCCGTGGTCTTTGGAAAAAACGCCCCCCGGGCAGTCCGGGGGACGTTGGAGAATATTGCGGAGAGGGCCCGGGAGGCCGGGGCGGAGGCCCCCGCCGTCATTGTGGCGGGGGGCACGGCGGGGATGGATTTGCGGACCTAGCCGCCGTAGCCGTAGCGCCTGCGCTGGGTGGTCAGGAACAGGGCGGTCACCGCCAGGGTCAGGAGTTCCGCTGCCGTTACCGCCAGCCAGATGCCGTCCAGCCCCAGGAAGAGGGGCAGGATGAAAATGGCCGCCGTCTGGAACAGCAGGGTCCGCAGGAACGCGATGGCGGCGGAGATCACGCCGTTGCTGAGAGCGGTGAAGAAGGCAGAGCCGAAGATGTTGAAGCCCATGGCCAGGAAGGACAGGGAATAGAGCTGGAAGCCCCGGGTGGTGAGGACCAGCAGGTCCGCGTCATAGCTCACGAAAATCCGGGACAGAGGCCCCGCCAGCGCCACGGCGGCGGCGGTAAGCCCGGCACAGCCCGCCAGCATCAGCAAAAGGCTTTTCCGGAGGAGGCTCCGCAGCTCCTCCTGGTTTCCCGCGCCGTAGTGGTAGCTTACAATGGGTCCCGCGCCGATGGAGTAGCCCATGAAGACGCCGATGAAGATGAAGTTCACATACATGATGACCCCGAAGGCGGCCACGCCGTCCTCCCCGATGAGGCGCATCAGCTGGAAGTTGTAGAGAATGCTGACCAGGGAGGTGGAGAGGTTCCCCATCATCTCCGAGGAGCCGTTGGAGCAGGTCTGGGCCAGCACCCGGCCCTCGAATTGGGTGGCGGTCAGCCGGAGGGGGGTCTTGTTGGGCAGGAGGAAGTACACCAGAGGCACCACGCCGCCCACGAAGGAGCTGGCCACCGTGGCGATGGCCGCTCCGGCCACGCCCCAGGGCAGAACCCCCACCAGCAGCCAGTCCCCCGCCATGTTGGTCAGGCCCGCCGCCACTGTGAGGCCCAGACCCAGCTTGGGCCGCTCCGCCGCGACGAGGAAGCTCTGGAACATGTTTTGCAGAATGAAGGGAACAAGGGCGAGGGTGAGAATGCGCCCGTAGCGGACGGCTTGGGGGAGCATCTCGCCCGTGGCGCCCAGGAGGGCGCAGAGGGGTTCCATGACCAGCTCGGCCAGGACGGTCAGAACCGCGCCGGAAACCACGCCGGCGATGATGATGAGGGAGAAATAACGGTTTGCCCGGGGCAGGTCTCCCTCTCCCATGGTGCGGGCCACCACGGCGCTGCCGCCGGTGCCCAGCATGAAGCCCACGGCGGCGAAAATCATCAGGGCGGGCATGATGAGGTTCACCGCCGCGAAGGCGGTCTTGCCCGCGTAGTTGGAAACGAACACGCCGTCTACCACGCCGTAGATGGAGGTGAAGATCAGCATGACCATGGTGGGGAAGGTAAAGCGCAGGAGTTTGCTGTAAGTAAAATGTTCGGATAAATGGATGTGCATAGGGATTTCCTTTCTCTTCGTATCAAGGGCCGCCGGGGGTTCCGGCGGTTTTATGGTTTGGGAAGGGAGGCCGCCGCCTTTCGGAAGAGGGAGAGCCATTTCTGGGACAGGCGGATCATATCCCGCAGCTCCTCCTCGGTCAGCCCTCCGGCAGCGGCCCGCTCGGCCGCCATGATGGGAAGGACTTTTTCACGGACCAGCTCCTGGCCCTGAGCCGTGAGGAAGAGGGAGACCTCCCGGCCCTCTCTGGGACGGAGGGAGAGAAAGCCGTCCCGCTCCAGCTTCCGGACGGAGGAGTGGACGGTCTGCTTGCTGATAGAGACTTGACGGCAGATGTCCTTCTGCGTGCAGCCGTCCCCTCGCTCCACCAGGCACCACAGTACCCAGAGGGCGCTGTCCGACAGGCCCAGGGCCTGGGCCAGGGTGTGGTAAAATTCATCAATTTGGTGGTCGGCCTGGAGGTATTCTTGAAACAGCGTGTAATGGTCCATGTGCGGGCTCCTTATTATGGTATGAAATCGGACTTGCTGAGGACAAATGGCAGTATAGTCTGATTTCGTACCAAGGTCAACCGTGAATCTGCACAAGGATACTGGGGAACTCCCTGTAGGATATGTAGAAAGGGGCCCGGAATCCGGGCCCCTGGTTACTTTGTGGTGGAGATGCAGAGGGCGTGGCAGATCGAGGGGATGGACTCTCCCTGAAAGCTGGAGGTAGGGGACAGCAGGGCCCCGGTGGGGGCGAAGACAATTTTCTTCCACTTCCCCTGCCGCATCCCGGAGAGGAGATAGCCGTTCAGTACCGAGGCGGAGCAGCCGCAGCCGGAGCCGCCGGCGTGCATGTCCTGCTTCTCCCGGTCGTAGAGGAGGAGGCCGCAGTCCTGGAAGTGTTCCCCCATGTCAATGCCGTCCCGGGAGAAGAAGTCCCGGACGATGGCGTGGCCCAGCTCCCCCAGGTCTCCGGTGGCCACCAGGTCATAGTCCTGGGGCTTGGTTTTGGTATCCTGGAAGAAGGCGGAGAGGGTGTCGTAGGCCGCCGGAGCCATGGCCGCGCCCATGTTGTTGGCGTCGGCAATGCCCTTGTCCACGATTTTTCCGCAGGTGATGTGGGTGATATAGGGCCCCTCCCCCTGGGAGGCCAGAATGGTGCATCCGGCGGCGGTGGCGGTCCACTGGGCGGTGGGGGTCCGCTGGTTGCCGTAGGGCACGGGCATCCGGTATTGGCGCTCCGCCGTGCAGAAGTGGGAGGAGGTCATGGCGGCGGCTTTTTCCGCAAAGCCCCCGTCAATGGCCATGGCCGCCAGGGAGAGGGATTCCCCCATGGTGGAGCAGGCCCCGTAGAGCCCGTAGAAGGGCACGCCGAACTCCCTCAGGCCGAAGGAGGAGCCGATGCACTGGTTTAAGAGGTCCCCGGCGAAGATATAGTCCAGGTCTCCGGGCTTGAGCTTAATCTGGTCCAGGGCCCGCTGGAGGACCCGCTTCTGCATGGCGGACTCCGCCTTCTCCCAGGTCTTTTCCCCGAAGAAGGAGTCCTGGTCCAGCTCGTCAAAGTGCTCCCGCAGGGGGCCCTCCCCCTCCAGCTTGCCGCCGATGTTGGCGTAGGAGATGACGGAGGGGGGATGCTCCAGGGCGACGGTGCGGCGCCCGATCCGTTTGTTGTTCATAGCGCGCCTCCTTGTGGCAGTGGGTTTTCACTTTAGGATGCCCGGAGGGGCGCGCTTTATGCGGAAGGAAAAGGCAAAAAGTGCCCTTTTTGGTTCCGGCCCTTGCGGGGAGACAGGGAGTTTGCTATAGTAAGATGTAACAAATCCCTGGGGAGGGAAACCGAAATAAAAAGGAGCGTGTCACG
The DNA here is from genome assembly GCA_910579435.1 of uncultured Oscillibacter sp. GTDB lineage: Bacteria > Bacillota > Clostridia > Oscillospirales > Oscillospiraceae > Oscillibacter. The sequence goes on along the minus strand of CAJTVF010000023.1, from coordinate 11,821 downwards.
ATGAACTATGAGATCAAGGGCGAGCCCATGCCGGTGGTGATCTGCGATTTGAACGCCGGAGAGACCATGATTACGGAGAAGGGCTCCATGGTGTGGATGAGCCCCAATATGGAGATGCAGACCTCCGCCGGGGGCAGCTTGGGCAAGGCCTTCGGCCGGATGTTCTCCGGGGAAACTATGTTCCAGAACCTCTACACCGCCAAGGGCGGGCCGGGCATGATCGCTTTTGCGTCCAGCTTCCCCGGGAACATCCGGGCGGTGGAGATCGGGCCGGGGAAGTCCGTTGTGTGCCAGAAGTCCGCCTTCCTGGCTTCGGAGCAGGGGGTGGAGCTGTCCGTGTTCTTCCAGAAGAAGCTGGGGGCGGGCTTCTTCGGCGGCGAGGGCTTCATTATGCAGAAGCTCACCGGCCGGGGAATCGCGTTCCTGGAGATTGACGGCTCCGCCGTGGAGTACGACCTGGCCCCGGGCCAGCAGCTGATCGTGGATACCGGGAACCTGGCCATGATGGACGAGACCTGCTCCATTGATATCCAGTCCGTCAAGGGCGTGAAGAATGTCCTCTTCGGCGGGGAGGGGATGTTCAACACCGTGGTTACCGGGCCGGGCCATGTGGTGCTCCAGACTATGCCGCTGAGCGCGTTTGCAGGGTCTATCGCCTCGGTGCTGCCCAGCAAGAGCTGAGGGATACGGAAATTGCCTCTTGCATAGGATATCCCGGCTGTGATATAATGAGGTCAGCCAACAAGAAGTTCAATGGAATGGCTCTGTCATGCAAAAGCGGGTCCCCGGAGAGTTGCGCCTCTCCGGGGACCCGCTTTTTGTGCTTACCGGCCCTTGCGCCAGCCGTCAAGCCACTTGCAAATGTAGCAGCTGAGCACATTTGCTCCGACGGCAAGCAAGAAGTTCAAAATCCCTGTCATGACGTTTCACCTCCTTCCCATTACTGGGACAGAGGCAGGGCGGCGAAATCATGATAGCATCATTCGACGGGTTTCGCAAGGGACGGTTTTCATTCAGGCGGTTTCTTCGCAGAGCTTCACTCCGCCCAGGGCCACGGCGAAGACGAACCAGAAGATGCACATGACCCGGGGATAGTTCCAGAGGTAGTCCGCCAGACCGCAGACCAGGGCCCCGCAGAGGGCGGCGCAGGCGGCGCAGGTGATGGTCCGGACGGCCCCGCCGGCGCAGTGCCGGACGGCGTGGGCCGCCCGCTTCACCCCCCAGAGGGCGGAGCCCACAAAGCCCACGAAGCCCAGGACGCCCATTTCGGCCCAGACCTGGAGGTAGATGTTGTGGGAGTGGACGAAGGGGGTCCGGGCGTGGTAGAAGTTCAGCAGCTTCACGTACCGCTGAACGGCGGCGGTGCCCAGGCCCGCCCCGGAGAGGGGACGGCGGCGGATGACCTCCAGCCCTGCCTTGAACAGGGGGAAGCGGCTGCTGGTGGAGGAGTCGGAGCTGTCGAAAATGGTCAGGATGCGGTTCCAGATGCTGGCGGGCAGGAAGGGCGCCGCCAGGACGCACAGGGCGAAAAAGAGGGGCAGCAGCTTCGGCTTCCACAGGAAGAGCATCACCACCATGGCGCAGGCAATGCCGATCCAGGCGGCGCGGCAGTAGGTCATTCCCAGGGCGGCGGCGCCCAGGACAAAGGCCGCCGAGGCCGCCAGCTTGGAGACAACATGCTTGGAGCACAGGATCAGAGCCAGGGTCAGGGGCAGCAGCAGGATCAGCACCTCGGCGAAGGTGTTGGGATTGTCGAAAAAGGAGAGGACCCGGCTGGGCATGTCGGCGTTCAGGTCCATGTCCACATAGGACTCGTTGACCTCCAGGCCGGAGAGGCGCTGGAAGATGGCGTACAGGGAGGACACCGCCACACAGCCGGAGGCCCCCGCCGCCAGGCGCTTCAGCTCCTCTGCGGAGCGCAGGGCGCTGACCGTCACCAGGACGCAGAGGGCGGCGGAGATGTGGTAGATGAGGAAGCGGGTGGAGGCGTTCCGGGTCAGGGAAAAGACCACGCCCAGCACCACGGCTCCGAAGAAGAGGGCGGGGAAGAAGCCCACGGCCTCCACGTCCAGGCGGCGGTCTCCCCGGCCCATGGCCCCGGCGTGGAGCAGGAGCAGGAGGGCCAGGAAGGCCATGAGGGTGTAGGCGTTGTTCCAGTACTCGTAGGGGATGATCCACAGCAGGAGAATCAGCCAGCCTTCGGCCGCAGCGGTCTCGTCCCCCAGGCGGAAGGCCAGCCGGGCGAAGAAGCTGTCCTCAAAGGTCCCCTCCAGAAGCAGGTAGAAGCACCGTAAAAGACGGCCGGGAAGGTTCACCAGCCAGGACAGGAGCTTACAGGCCAGGCTGTCCGGCCAGGAGCGGGCCGCGGCCCCTTCCCGGCACAGGGGACGGAGGATGGCGCTTTCGTCGATCTGGCGGCTGCACCAGGCCCCGGCGCGGACGGCCAGGCGGTGGAGCCCGCTGTCCTGATAGGCCGCCAGGAGCAGGGTCAGCAGGCGGAAGAGATAGCTTTCTTTAAAACATGTCATGGCGGTTTCCTCAAATGCGGTTTTTCAGGCGGTAGAGCTGGGTCAGGGTGAAAAAGTGCTTTCCCCGGACCAGGTTCGCCACCATCTGCTTGTTGGGGCTGAGGCCCATGGGGGCCAGCTCCCGGATGGCCTTTTCCATCTCGGGCCGTTGGCAGAACTCCTTCACAGCCTTCTGCCTCTGGCGGATGGTCTTGGGGTTGTCCCGGGCGTACTCGTTGCCCACGGCGATGAGAAGGCCCGCCCAGTTGGAGCTCTCCCGCCACTGGGGCCGGGCGGACTCCAGCCCGTACTTGGCCACCAGGGCCTCCTTCCGCTCCATGAAGCGGGAAAAGACCTGCGGGAAGTTCTGCATGTAATGGTGGGTGGCGGACTCCCCGTGGAGGAAATAGCGGTAGAGGGGCTGGTCCGTCACCGCCAGGGAGCGGGCGTTGCAGAAATACTCCAGGACGAAGAGCTCGTCCTCCAGATAGGGCCCGGCAAAGGTAATGCGGGCCTTGCGGATGAGCTCCGCCGAGAAGAGGTAGCAGACGCTGTAGCCGTTGAACACCGGCTGGGTCAGCCGGTCTCCTACCAAGGGGCCGGTCAGCTTCTCCCGGATTTCCTTCTCGCCGTAGATTCCGGCGGGGAGCTGGCTCTGCGCGCTCTGCTTCCCGTCGGGAAGGAGGTAGGTGAGGCCGCAGGCGGCGGCGTCCGCGCCGGACTGCTCCCGGAGGTTCCAGAGGGTCTCCAGGGCCTGAAACTCATAGCAGTCGTCGGCGTCCAGGAAGGTGATAAAATCCCCCTTGGCCTCGTTGAGCCCCAGGTTCCGGGCTTCGCTGACGCCCTGGTTTTTCTTCCTGTGAAAGACCCGGACCCGGCCGTCCTTGGCGGCGAACTGGTCGCAGAGGGCGGCGGAGCCGTCGGTGGAGCCGTCGTCCACCAGGATCAGCTCCCAGTCGGAAAAGGTCTGGCGGGCCATGCTGTCGAGGCAGCGGTGCAGGAACTTCTCCGCCTGATAGACGGGAACGATGACAGAGATACTGGGCATAATCGACCTCCATGGGTCCGGCGGCTTAAATGAAAGAGGGGACCTTCCCGCGGAAGGTCCCCTGCCTTGGCAGTGGCTGCCGGGATATGAAGCCATTGTACCCCATTTGCGGCGGAAGGTCAACGGCTTTTCCGACAGCCTATGACCCGGCGGGAGGATCGTCCTTGGATTCGTCTTCCAGGAAAAGCTCTTCGGCCTGCCGCTGGGCTTCCAGCAGGGCCTCCCGCAGCTGGGACAAGGCCCGCTCCGTGTCAGTGACGGCGTTAAACAGAAGCAGGTATTCTTTGGAAAGTGCAGTCATAGCAGGTCTTCCTTTCTTATGAAACACAAAATATAGCTGGGTACTATGGATATGATACACAAGATTCAGGAAATAACTTGTCTGAATTTGTCGAGGGAAACAGAAAAATGAAAAAGAGGGAAATCTTGACGGGAAGGAGGGCGTAGTTAAAGCGGCGAAAAAACGGACTTGCTGCCGGAAAGACGGGAAATCATGCAAATGCGCCGGGGTTGCAGCCTCCGGCAGTCAGGAGAAGATTATGCTGGAACATGGAAATCGAACCCGGCAGGAGCTGAACGGCGCCCTGCGGACGCCGCCGAATCAGGCTGAGGAGGAGCGGGGAGTGTGGGATCGGACGCTCTGAGGAGCGGTATAAAAAAAGAGGACGGGTTTTGGGCGTGCCTGATAAAGAACGGCGCGCAAACCCCAAAAATATCAGGCAGTCACCGTAAAATGAAGCCAATGCGACACAAATTAAGGAAGCACTGATTAAATCAACGTGTGCAGATTTGCGCCAGAAATTTCTGCTGACAAGGAAGAAAATCGCAGGAATCCTGACGGATTTCAAGATTTTCTAACGCAGTCCAGCGGGAATTTATGGCGTGAAGCTGTGTGCGGGGATTTCATCAGTGGTTCCTTAACACCCGAGAAAAAGCACGATTGAAAAATAGCGCTTTTTTGACATCGTAGCTTGGCGTCCTGAGAAGGACGCAAAAATCCGCTGGCCCCATACCAGGACCAGCGGAAATACTGAATTTGTTTGATGGGCTGTAAAGAAGAACAGGGGGCCGGATGGCCCCCTGTTCTATTTGGTGATAAGGTTCGACTGTCGTTGTACGGGTCTGCTTCCTTATCGGTCCTCGGCTAAGGCCAGGGTCCTCTCTTTGTTCAGCGAATGCCGAAATGCCGGATATGGGCATCCTGGAAAAAGTTCTGCGAAGTGGTAGTACTTGGGCCGAAAGACATGCGGCTGAGATGCTTGAAGGAAAAGGGCATTTGAAAGACCTTTGTCCCGCCGCCGATGATGGCGCCCTCCACCAGGCTGTTTTCGTCGTGACGGGGGAAGAAGATCATCAGCAAGCTGTCGGGCTCCAGGAGAGCCACCACCTGCGGTTGGGTGCTGCCGTTCGAGCACTCGAACTGTACCTTGAGCTGGGAAGCCGCTCCGGCCGGCGTGTAGTTCGCGTGTAAAAAGAATAAAGTCATCTCCCAATCGTTCCAATTGGATACGAAGGGCTTGGTGCCAAGGCCCAAGCTGGGGCTGCCCAAGCTGTTGAAGGTGATTTTCTCAAGCCGCCCGGTTTTTCCGGCCAGGGCGGCGGCGATCTTGGCGTTGTCGGTGTTGAAGTCAGCCATCCGGATGCGGTCCGTCAGCTCCCATTGGTTCAATCCGTACTGTTCCGTTTGCTTCATAAAAATAACCTCCTGTTTTGAGGAAGCACTGATTAAATCAACGTGTGCAGATTTGCGCCAGAAATTTCTGCTGACAAGGAAGAAAATCGCGGGAATCCTGACGGATTTCAAGATTTTCTAACGCAGTCCAGCGGGAATTTATGGCGTGAAGCTGTGTGCGGGGATTTAATCAGTGGTTCCTTGATATACAAGTGTAGCTAAATAAGGAGCCCAGGCGGAGGAGCGTTGCACGGGGACGTGCACAAGGAGGCTGGCTGGATGAAAAAATAGGGCAGGAACAGAAAAAACGGAAACAAGAGTGCAATTTTTGCTGTACAAATGGGGACAAACCTGCTATAATATTAGGACCCCCTGAGGGGCCTCCTTCAAGCGGCTTGCGTGGACAAGCCATGGAATAAAGGTCTCCCCCCGCCGCATACTATCTACCGGCGAGGTGGGAGCGGACATGTTGGAGTGGTGCGCTATGAAGCTGAGTAAAGAGAAAATAGAAGAAATTGAGCGGCGGGTATCGGAAGTCCTGGTGGACTATGGAATCTACGACGAAAATGTGGACTCCCTGGACGTAGTCTGCCTTGCCCGCAGCCGCGGCTTTTCGGTGCGGAACGCCTCCTTGAAGGACAGCGAAGACGGCTTTTTGCTTCTCCAGCCGGACCCCGTCAGAATCAAGGGCGAGCTGGTGGACGGGAAGATCATTGCGGTAAACCGGGAACGCTCCGGGCCGTACAAGCGCTTTGTGGTGGCCCATGAGTTTGGGCACTATGCCCTGAACCACTGTAAGGAGGGAAAGGCATACCTCCACCGGGAGACGCAGACCGGAAAGAACGAAGTGGAAAACGAGGCGGATTATTTTGCCGCCGCCCTGCTGATGCCCCGGGAGGCCTTCCGGCGGAGCTATCAGGAGCTGGCAGACAGAGGCGTGCCGGAGAAGGAGCGCCACATCCGCCTTGCGGCGCAGTACCGGGTGCCGGTAGAGAGTGCCCGCCGCCGGATTGAAGAGCTGGACCTGGCGGGGTAAACGGGAGCGGCAGAGATGGCAGAGATAGCGGAGAGAGAACCCACCGGCGGTGAAGCACCGGAGAAGCCCACGAACGGCGAAGCGGTTGAGAAGGCCCTTGAGAGTGTTGATGAAACCGGAATTTCCGGCGAGATATTCCAGGACACGCTGGACAGCTTTGACCGGCGGTATGTGCAGAGCGAGAAAAACCTTGGCTTTCGGGACAAGTATGCCACGGATGAGCAGAACATGCGGGACAAGCAGATCACCCGGCTGCTGGAGGCCTATGTAGACACATATGAGGACAAGGTAAGGAAGAACAAGGAGTACCGGAGCAATATCCTGTGGACCTGTATTACCATTACCGTCCTGTTCGCCATTGTGCTGGCGCTGCTGCCCTTCCAGGTGTTTGGCGGGGATATGGAGGCGGGGGACGTGGTGTCCTTCGCCACGGCCTGCGTGTCGTTTCTGACGCTGATCGTGGGCCTGCTGCACATCGTCACGAAGTACGTCTTCCCCGAGAACGACGAAGAGTACATCACCCGAATCGTGGAAATGATTCAAACAAACGACTTGAAGAATAAGCAGGAGAACGCGAAAAACAGCCGATCCGGCGGAGGCGGGGGGTCTTCAAGGACGGAGGGTAATCCGCTGCGTCTGGCGGTCGAATTGGTTGATTCCAGGCGGAACGGTTCAGGAGAAGATTGAACGTCCGGGCGCGGAGGCGGAGCCCCGCGCCTTTTCCGCGCATAAAACCGCCCCGCCGGGAAACCCTACCGGAAAAGGGAGGTTTTGACCATGGATTATTTGAACGCGTTTCTCTGCGGGGGCCTGCTCTGCGCCATCGGGCAGATTCTGATTGATAAGACCCAGCTGACCCCGGCCCGGATTCTGACGGGCTACGTGGTAGCGGGGGTAATCCTCAGCGCCATAGGGCTGTACGAGCCGCTGGCCCAGTGGGGCGGAGCGGGGGCGACGGTGCCTCTGACGGGCTTCGGCCACCTGCTGGCCAAGGGGGTCCGCAAGGCGGTAGACATAGACGGCTGGCTGGGGGTCCTGACAGGGGGCCTGACGGCGGCGGCAGGGGGCGTAGCGGCGGCGGTATTTTTCGCGGCAGTCACGGCAGCCGTGTTCAAGCCCAGCGCAAAGCGGTAAAAACCGGGAATGTCCAATTCAGAGAGTAAGAAGAGTAAGAGTATATGTTGCAGGGGCGGACCAGGGTGTCCGCCCCTGGCATTTGCAGCAAGCGGGGCGGACACCCGGCTCCACCTCCACAGCAGAAGGACAATTCCTGGAAAAATGGCCTGACCAGGGGGTCAGGCCCCACAAGCATCCACCCACAAAAAACCAATCTCACTGAACAGGATGTTCTATCGATAGAAGGACAAATTACTTCTTTTTCTCTTTTGGACCGTGCACGGCCCGTTTTCTCTTTTTCTTCTGGAAGAAAAAGAGAAAATGGGGGGTGCAATGCACCGGCCATTGCTGGTCACCAATCCTCCCGCCCGTCAGGGCCGGAAAAACTGTCATAAAATTGTTACCCCTTTCCGCCGGAAAATCTGCTATACTAAAACCGCAGATATTTCGACAGAAAGGACCCGCCGCCATGCGCCGAATATTCAGCCTCGTATTGCTTGTCTTCCTCCTCACCGCCTGCGCCCCCTCCGCCCCCCCGGCGGAGGAGCCTCCCCTGCCGGAGCCGGAGATCCAGGAGCCGGAACCGCCCCCCGCCCCGGTGCAGGAGCCCTATGAGATCAAGGACCCCACGGAGGAGCGGGAGGGCTATGTCCCCTGGACCGGCGTGGTAGAGCACCTGTTTTTCCACCCGGTCATCGCCTACCCGGAGCTGGCCTTCGACGGAGACAGCCAGGCCAACGGCCTGGACGACTTCATGGTCACCGTGGACGAGTACAATAAGATCCTCCAGAGCGTCTACGACAAAGGCTATGTCCTGGTGGACATCAGCAGCGTCTGGAGCGAGGAGGAAGGGGAAGACGGACCTCATATGGTCCGGAATACCCTCTACCTCCCCGAGGGAAAAAAGCCCCTGATTCTCAGCTACGACGACACGAATTACTACCCCTACATGCTGGAAAACGGCCTGACCTATAAGCTCATCATCGGAGAGGACCTGAAGCTCGCCTCCTGGGGCAGGGACCCGGAGGGGAACGAGGTGGTCAGCCGGGACTTGGACGCGATTCCGATTCTGGATAAATTCGTGGAAGAGCACCCGGACTTCTCCCCCTTCGGGGCCAAGGGCTGCCTGAGTCTGACGGGCTACGAGGGGATCTTAGGCTACCGCACCCAGACGGACACCAAGGAGTGGGACGACGCCAAGGAGGCGAACCGCCAGAAGGAGCGGGAAGCCGTCCAGCCCATCATCGAGGAACTCCGCCGCACCGGCTGGACCTTCGGCAGCCACACCTGGGGCCATATCCGCCTGGGCGACGGAAACATGACCCGCATTGAGGCGGATACCCAGCGCTGGCTGGACGAGGTGGGCAGCCTGGTGGGGGAGACCACGATCCTGTTTTACCCCCACGGCGAGCGCCCCGACGGCAACGACTGGACCATGACAGGCCCGGCCTTCCAGTACTTACAGAGCAAGGGCTTCCGGGTCTTCTGCTCTGTGGGCGTGGAGAGCTTCAGCTTCATCAAGAAAGATATCAGCGCCGTCATCTGCGACCGCCTCCACCCGGACGGGACGACCCTGCGCCACTCCCGGGACCGCTATCTGCAATTCTACGACGCCAAGGACATCATAGACTTAACCGTCCGCCCCGAGAGGGAGGTCTCCTGGGCGGAGGAATAAGAAAGGAGTTTTTTCCATGACAAGAGAAGAACTGAAAGCCGCCGCCGCGGCCATGCTGGACCGGGCCTACATCCCGTATTCCCACTTCCCCGTGGGCGCAGCCCTGGAGTGCTCCGATGGCACGGTTTTCACCGGCTGCAACATTGAGAACGCCGCCTATTCTCCCACCCTCTGCGCCGAGCGGGTAGCTGTCGGCAAGGCCGTCAGCGAGGGGCACCGGGATTTCGTCCGCATCGCAGTGGCGGGCCGCTGTGAGGACTTCTGCGTCCCCTGCGCCGTGTGCCGCCAGGTGCTCTACGAGTTCGCCCCGGACATGGAGGTCATCAGCCTCAACGGCAAGGGGGAGGAGCTGGCCCTGACCCTCCGGGAGCTGCTGCCTCACGGCTTCGGCCCGAAGTATTTGCTGAAAGAGGAGTAAAAAAGCCGCTCCTCCGGGAGAATCCTCCCGGAGGGGCTTTCCCTTGTCAGAATTCAAAGACCTGCCCGGCCCGTTCCACCGGCACGGTGCGGTCTGTAAAGGCAGGATGCTTTTCCAAAAATTTCCTGGTAAAAGCAAAGTCCCCCCACTGGTGCATAGGCAGGAAGCGCCGGACGTCCGCCGTTTCGAGGAAATACGCGGGCCCCCGGAAGCCCGCCTCTCCCAGGCGGGGGTCCAGGGGCAGCATGGCCAGGTCCAGGCGGCGGCCCCGAAGGGGCTCTGTGTACTTCTTGAAATTAGCGGCCATATTGTTGTTCCATGCCTTGTCTTCCCCCTCCCAGTGCCACCAGTTCAGGTCCCCGGCGTGGAAGACGGTCCAGCTGTCCACCGTCACCAGGAAGGCCTCCCCCTCGTCGGTAGAAGACAGGGCCTCCACATCAGCCCCAGGCAGGGCCAGGGACTGCCCGCCCCGGAGGTTCCGGCACTTCTCCGACGTCTTCGGAGATACGCCCCAGCGGCTGAGATTCCGGGGGCTGAGCTTGATGTCGTGCCCCAGGACGAACTGAACGTCCCGGTCCGTGCCGTCCAGGGCGAAGATCCGGGGGTCAAAATGGTCCGGATGTACATGGCTGGCAAAGACGTAGAGGGGGACCCCCGGCTTGACCGCCGGGAGTTCCCCTTTCCACCAGTCGAACAGCAACGCGGCGGAGTCCGACTCCACCAGGAAGCCGCTGTGGTCCAGAAAGACGGCCCGCATTACTTCAGCTTCACCGCCGTGCCGTAGGCCACGACTTCTGCGGCTCCCTGCATCACGGAAGACGAGCCGTAGCGGACGTTGACCACCGCGTCGGCCCCCAGGGCCTGGGCCTCGTCCACCATGCGCTTTGTGGCGATCTGGCGGGCCTCGTTGAGCATTTCGGTGTAGCCCGCGATCTCGCCGCCCACCAGGGTCTTCATGCCGGCCATAAAGTCCTTTCCAAAGTTCTTGGATTGGACCACGGTCCCCTTTACGATTCCCAGGGCCTCGATTTCCTTTCCGGGCACATAGTCAATAGTCAGCAGCAGCATCGGATTCTCCTCCTTCAATTTCTTGAAAACGTTCTTTTAACACCACCAGGGCGGGGACGACCAGCAGTCCGCACATGCCCGCCAGGGCGGCGAAGAGCCGGAATGCCCACCTGGGCAGGTCCGGGATGAAGCACAGCGCGGCGAAGCAGATTACGCAGGCCGCTTGGAACAGGGCGAACATCGTTACGCCCAGCACGGCCTGCCGCCGCTGGCGGCGCCGTTTGGATTCGATAGAGACCGTCACATCGGTCCCTCCCTTCCTCGTATAATGGGGGGAGCCCCAAAGTTTCCCTTTCCCGTAAAAATGGGGAAGGGCTTGCGGCGGGAAATATTTTATGCTATAATGCCCAATAAGCGGCGGTCAAACCAGAGAATCGCCTCCGGCCGGACCGGCACAGGCTTTCCAATATTTGATACAGGTGGTGCGGTATGGGTATCTTTTCGTTTTTGAACCGGGACCAGGACCTTGCGGATTACATTCCCGCTCCGGTAACGCCGGCGCCGGAAGAGACAGGCCCGGGCCTCCCTGAGATGTGCAGGGAAATGCCCATTGAGGTGGTGGAGAAAACCGGGCGGGTGCTGAACACCGGCCTGATCACAGAGCACGGGGGCACGGAGTTCACCATGGGCCGCCATCCCGGCGGGCTGTCCTTCAAGGTCTGCGAGCCGGGAAGCACGGTATACGTGCGGGGCTGCGACAATAAGATGAACCAGTTTTACCTCCGGGCCACGGTGGAGGAGTCCACCCGGATTCTGATGAAGCTGAAGGATTTGGAGCCCGAGGTCCACGAAAACCAGCGGGATACCTTCCGCCTGGCGGTGAATAATGTCCCCATCTCCATTTATTACTTCAACGACGAGCGCTTTGAGCGGCCGGAGGAGTGCAAGCTGGTGGACATCAGCACCGGCGGCTGCTGCTTCACCTCGGAGTACCTCCATGGGGAGGGCGAGGTGCTGCGCCTCAAAATCAAGCTGGAGGACTACGTCGCCATGGACTTCATCGGCGAGGTCATCCGGGTGGTGGAGTGCGGGCCTAATGAGTTCCGCTGCGGCATCCTCTTCGCCCAGCTGAAGAAGGATGAAATCAACTCCCTGACCAAGGTCCTCTTCAACATGCAGCTTGGCAACCGGCGGGAGCACAGCCGTTCCGAGGACGGGCATTGGTAATTTCATAGCGTTGCTTTCCCGGCGGGGCGCTTTGCCAAAAGCGCCCCGTTTTTCCGCGCTTAGGCCTTGTTTGAAAATTGGCGGAATGCCGGATTTGGGCAGATTTTATTGCCA
>CAJTVF010000022.1:17676-35532 GCA_910579435.1 uncultured Oscillibacter sp. | reverse complement strand
GTGGGGGCCTTCCACTGCATGTCCCTGGCGATGCGGTCCCGGCGGATGTAGTTGGTGTCCTGGCTGAACCGGTAGTACCAGTCCGTGGCGGCCTTGGGGCCCTGGGCATAGAGGGCCTGGAATTTGGCGGTGACCTGAGCGGGGCGGGGGGTCAGCCGCCCCATCAGCTCCGTGTCGAAGAGGTCCCGGTAGACCACGGAATTTTCTTTCAGCACGCCCCGGGCGTGGGCATCGTCCAACAGCTCCTCCAGCACCGGGGCCAGCTCCACACCGTCCCAGTCCCAGCCGGGGGTGGCATAGCCGTCGATTTTCAAAACGTCCAGAATCGTGTTGACCGCCCAGATGTACTCGCTTTCCTCAATCAGCCCCGTCCGCAGGGCATAGGAGGCCAGCTTGGATACGGCTTCATTGACCATAATATTGTCCCTCTCTTTTAAAGTCTTTTGAAAAGGCTTTTATAAAGCTGTGAAGCGCTCAGGAAACCACCACGCAGCCGCCCTGGGGGCGGACTCGGAGGACATGGCACATGCCGGGGCCCAGCAGGGCCTCCATCCCGGAGCGGAACGCGTCCAGCTTTTCCAGGGGAACGAAGGCCTGAATGGTTCCGGCAAAGCCGCCGCCGTGGACCCGGATGGCCCCGGTCCCCTCCAGCAGCTCCCGGCCGAAGGCCAGGGCCACGGGGATGGCCTGCTGCCGGGGGTCCGCCGTGGACCAGGTGTTCTGGAGGTGCAGGGAGGAGGAGGCGCCGGAGGCGTTCACCAGGGCCAGGAAGCCCGCGAAATCCCCCCGTTCCAGGGCGTCCGCCTCCTGGACGGCCCGGCGGTCGTCGTCGTAGAAGTGGAGGGCCCGGAGGACCGCCCGGTCGCCGCACTCCCGCCGCAGGGCGGGGATGGCGGAGCGGAAGTCCGCCTCGGGGACCTCCCGGAGGAGCTGCTTGCCGAAGTGGACCGCCACGGAGCGCATCTCCCGGGTGATGTCGGAGTAGTCCTCCGTCAGGTGCCTGGCGCTGTGGTCGGAGCCGGTGTCCACGATGCACAGGGCGTGGCCGGACCGGGTGAAGTCATAGGAGATGGGCCGGACCGCCGGGTTCGCCGGGTCGCTGAAGTCGATGGCCACCGCGCCGCCCACGGAGGAGCCCATCTGGTCCATCAGGCCGCTGAGCTTGCCGAAGTGGACGTTCTCGGCGTACTGGCCGATTTTCGCCAGCTCCACGGCGTCCAGCTTCCCTTCGCAGAAGAAGTGGTTGAGGATGTTGCCCATCAGGATCTCATAGGCGGCGGAGGAGCTGAGGCCGGAGCCGGAGAGGACGCTGGACACGGCGCAGACGTCAAAGCCGCCCACCGGATAGCCCCTTTGGGCGATGCCCTCCGCCACGCCCCGGACCAGGGCGGCGGAGGTGTTGGCCTCCTCAGGCCGGGGGCTGAGGCTGCTGAGGTCCACCTCCAGGGTGGGGTAGCCCTCGGACTGGACCCGGATGATGTTCCGCCCGTTGGGGGCGGCGCAGGCCAGCATGTCCATATCCACGCTGGCGCAGAGAACGTGTCCCCGCTGGTGGTCCGTGTGGTTGCCTCCCAGCTCCGTGCGGCCGGGGCCGCTGAAAAGGGCGGCGCCGCCCCTGGGGGCGAAGGCGTCCGCCAGGGCCCCGGTGACGTGCAGGGCCCGGGCCCGGGCCTGGTCCAGCCCCCCGGCGGTGTAGACGGCGGCGAGAGCGGCGTCGCACTGGCCGCCCTTCAGGGCCTGGAGCAGTTGATTGCAGGTATACATGATGTTCCGCCTCCTTTTTCTAGTCCTGTCCAGTATAGTAAATTTCCGGCGGGAATACAATGGTAATTTTATTGCGTTATAGTCAACACACTTGAAAAGAATCATCGTGATTCTGTTCAACCTGGCGGCAGCAGGACTGCCGCCAGGGACCGCATAAGCGGGCGTGTGTTTGACTTCATAGTCGAGGCACACGGGCGGAGCCCGTCCGGCGGGCCTTCAGCCCGCTGGTGGAACATCCGAAAATTGCGGATGTTCAAGCGTTTCCACTATACCTGGGGAACCACTGATTAAATCCCCGCACACAGCTTCACGCCATAAATTCCCGCTGGACTGCGTTAGAAAATCTTGAAATCCGTCAGGATTCCTGCGATTTTCTTCCTTGTCAGCAGAAATTTCTGGCGCAAATCTGCACACGTTGATTTAATCAGTGCTTCCCTGGAAAATTCTCAGAAGATTTTCCCGGGAAATCATCTCACGCTCCTTCGCACTCATGCCCAGATGCTCCAGGCAGTCCAGGAACGCCATGGCATGGCCGCAGTCCTCCAGGCCCCGGACGGCGTCGTTGCCCGGGCCCATGAACTCGCAGAAGTCGAAGCCGCAGGCCACGTGCTCCACGCCCATGACCTCCGCCATATGGGCGGCGTGGAGGGCCAGGGTCTCCGCCGTCTGCCGCTCCGGGTCCTCGTGGACGAACTTGTAATGGGCGTTCAGCCCCACCACGCCGCCGCTGTCCCGGAGGCGGCGAAGCTGGTCGTCGGTGAGGTTCCGGGGGTGGGGGCACAGCGCGCGGCAGTTGGAGTGGGAGGCGACGACAGGACCCTGGGCCAGCTTTAGGACCTCCCAGAAGCCGCCGTCGTTCAGGTGGGACACGTCCACGAGCATGCCCAGGTCCTCCATCCGCCGGAGGGCCCGGCGGCCCAGGTCCGTCAGGCCCCTGGAGGGGTCCTGGGCGGCTCCGGCGGCGAAGCGGTTCTCCTCGTTCCAGGTCAGCATTCCAAGCCGGAGGCCCAGGGAGGCCAGGCGGTCCAGCTCCTCCGGGCCCTCCAGGCCCTCCATGCCCTCGATGGCCAGAAAGGCGTACAGCTTCCCCTCCGCCCGGGCGGCCTCCGCCTCCTCCGCTGTGCGGACCACCGCCAGCCAGGGGCACTCGGCAAACTCCGCCTGGGCACAGGAGAGCATGACCTCCAGCCGGTGGGCGGCGCTCTCCGCGCCGGGGACGCCCTCCCAGAAGGTCTGGCCCTGTCCCCGGCCGTACCAGAGCGCCAGCGCCAGCCCCTCGGCGCCGCCCCGGCGGAGGCGGTCCAGGTGACGCCGTTCCAGCACCCGGGTCTCTCCCGCCAGGCGGCGGCGGGTCACGTCGTAAAGCAGATCGGAATGTCCGTCAAAAATCATAATCAGGCTCCTTTCGCCCCGGCAAAAGGGCCGGAGCGCTTTATAGTCAACACACTTGAAAAGAATCATCGTGATTCTGTTCAACCTGGCGGCAGCAGGACTGCCGCCAGGGACCGCATGAGCAGTCGTGTGTTTGACTTCATAGTCGAAGCACACGGGCGGAGCCCGCCCGGCGGGCCTTCAGCCCGCTGGCTGGACATCCGCAAATTGCGGATGTTCAAGTGCTTTAACCATATTGTATTTCAAACGGGGGCGGAGGTGCAAGGGGCTTTTCGGCTTTTTTTCGGAAAATCTCGTCTACCCCCTATGCAAAACCGGAAAAATACGTTAAAATAGAAATCGCCATAAAATCTCAAAAGAGCAACAGATTCGGAAATAGGGAGGTCACGCGATGACAAAACCGGTATACCGGCGGGTGCTGCTGAAAATCAGCGGCGAGGCCCTGGCCGGGGACAAGCGGACGGGGCTGGACTTCCAGGTCATCGGCCAGGTCTGCGACGTGGTAAAGAAATGCCTGGACATGGGCGTCCAGGTGGGCCTGGTGGTGGGCGGCGGCAACTTCTGGCGGGGCGCCAAGGACGGAGGGGGCCGCATGGAGCGCACCCGGGCGGACCACATGGGCATGCTAGCCACCGTTATGAACTGCCTGGCCGTGGCCGACGTGTGCGAGCAGAAGGGCATCCCTGTCCGGGTCCAGACGGCCATTGAGATGCGGCCCATCGCCGAGCCTTACATCCGCTCCCGGGCCATCCGGCATCTGGAGAAGGGGAGAGTGGTCATCTTCGGCTGCGGCACCGGCAATCCCTTCTTCTCCACGGACACCGCCGCCGTCCTCCGGGCCGCCGAGATCGGCGCGGAGGTCATCCTGCTGGCAAAGAACGTGGATGGCGTGTACTCCGCCGACCCGGTGAAGGACCCCAGCGCCGTGAAATACGATTCCATCAGCTATGACGACGTGCTGGCCCAGCACCTGATGGTGATGGACACCACAGCCACGTCCCTTTCCATGGACAACCACATTCCCGTGCTGCTGTTCGCCTTGAAAGACCCGGAGAACATCCTCCGGGCCGTCTGCGGCGAGAAGGTGGGCACGATTGTAAAAGAATGACCGAAAGCATACGCCGGATTTGAACAATTGAAAGGAGCGTCTCCATTATGTTAAAGGACGAATACAAGGTATACGAGGACAAGATGAAAAAGAGCATCGACTCCGTGGCGGCGGACTTCGCCTCTGTCCGGGCGGGCCGGGCCAACGCCTCCGTGCTGGACCGGATTCTGGTGGACTACTACGGCAGCCCCACCCCCATTCAGCAGATTGCCGCCATCTCCTCCCCGGACCCCCGGACCCTGCTGATCTCCCCCTGGGACGGCTCCGCCCTGAAGGCCATTGAAAAGGCCATTCAGAACTCCGACCTGGGCATCAATCCCCAGAACGACGGCAAGGCCCTGCGCCTGGCCTTCCCCCAGCTTACCGAGGAGCGCCGGAAAGAGCTGGTAAAGCAGATCCGCAAATACGCCGAGAGCGGCAAGGTGGCGGTGCGGAACATCCGCCGGGACGCCATGGACAACTTCAAAAAGCAGGAGAAGAAGTCCGAAATCACCGAGGACGAGCTGAAGCAGGTGGAAAAGGACTTCCAGAAGCTCACCGACGAGAGCTGCAAGAAGCTGGACGAGCTGCTGGCGAAGAAGGAAAAGGAACTGATGGCGGTCTGATGGCGGAAAACAGGAACGAAACGGGGCGGCTGGCACCGCCCCGCGCTAATGGAGCGGCGCGGGGGGAAACCGGCGGGAATCTGCCGGCCCCGCCCCGCCACATTGCGATCATCATGGACGGCAACGGCCGCTGGGCAAAAAAGCGGGGCCTTCCCCGGACGGCGGGGCACAAGGCGGGAGCGGAGACTTTCCGGAAAATCGCCACCTACTGCAAGGATATCGGCGTGAAGTACCTGACGGTCTACGCCTTCTCCACGGAGAACTGGAAGCGCTCCGAGACGGAGGTCTCCGCCATCATGGCTCTTTTGAAGAAGTACCTTCTGGAGGCGGTGGACACCATGGAGCGGGACCACATCCGGCTCCACTTCTTCGGGGACATGACTCCCATTCCGCCGGAGCTCCAGGCTCTGGCCCGGGAGACGGACGAGATTACGGAGCACCTTTCCAAGGACGATTTCCAGGCCAACGTCTGCCTGAACTACGGCGGGCGGGACGAGATTCTCCGGGCGGCCCGGCGCTTTGCCGCCGACTGCGCCGCCGGGACAAGGAAGCCGGAGGAGCTGGACGAGGCGGCCTTTTCCGGCTACCTGGATTCCGCCGGGATTCCAGACCCGGAGCTGATCATCCGCCCCAGCGGGGAGCAGCGGCTGAGCAACTTCCTGCTCTGGCAGTGCGCCTACGCGGAATTTTACTACACGGACACCCTCTGGCCGGACTTCGGCGAGGCGGAGATAGATAAGGCGATTGCGGCCTATCAGAGCAGGGACCGGAGATTCGGCGGCGTAAAGTAAGGAGAAGGGAGGAAGTCCCATGAAATCAAGAATCCTGGTAGCTGCTGTGGGCATCCCGGCGCTTCTCTATGTGGTGCTGGCCGCACCGCCTTTTGTGATGCTGATTGCGTTGGCCATTCTGGCGGGCGTCGGGGCCATGGAGCTTCAGCGGTGCGTCAGCGGAGCGGAGCGCAGGTACCTGGAGCTGGTGGGAATCAGCGGCGGCTATACCGCCATGACAGTGTGGTGGACCTATTATCACCAGGAAACCTTAGAGGCCGTCCTATTGACGGAGACTCTGGTTTTTTTTGCCATCGCTGTTTTTGAAGGCGGCAGGGTGAAGTTCAGCCAAATCATGGCGGGTTTCTTTGGGAGCGTCGCGATCGGCTGGTCCTTCGCGTCCTTCCTCCGGCTGGAGGCTTCCGGCATCCACCGGGCCTATCTCCTCCTGCCCTTCATTTTGAGCTTTGCCTGTGACACCTTCGCCTTTTTCGCCGGGATCACCCTGGGCAAGCACAAGCTGGCTCCCAAGGTCAGCCCGAAAAAGACCATCGAGGGCTCCGTCGGGGGCCTTCTGGGCAACGTCCTCTGCGGCCTCCTGTTCGTCTGGGTGATGGACCGCTTCTTCGGCGGCTCCGCCATCGGATACGGCCCCATGGCCCTGCTGGCCCTTCTCTGCGGCGTGGTGGCACAGGTCGGGGATTTGAGCTTTTCCCTCATCAAGCGGGAATTTGGGATCAAGGACTACGGGCATTTGTTCTTGGCCCACGGCGGCGTGCTGGACCGGTTTGACAGCGTGCTGTTCGCGGCCCCGGTCATAGAGATTATTTTCAGCTTTCTGTAATAGAATAGAGATGAGACGATGACAAAGACCATATCGATCTTAGGCTCCACCGGCTCCATCGGGCGGCAGACCCTGGACGTGGCAGAGCAGCTGGGGCTGACGGTAGCCGCCATCACCGCCCACAACAGCGTGGCCCTGGCGGAGGAACAGGCCCGGAAATTCCGGCCCCGGCAGGTCATTATGACCGACGAGGCGGCGGCGCGGGACCTGAAGGTCCGCCTGGCGGACACGAACATCCATGTCCACGGCGGCGTTTCCGCCCTGTCCACGGCGGCGACGCTGCCGGGGGTGGACACGGTGGTCACCGCCGTGGTGGGCATGGTGGGCCTCAAGCCCACCCTCGCCGCCATCCGGGAGGGCAAGCGCATCGCCCTGGCCAACAAGGAAACCCTGGTCTGCGCCGGGGAGCTGGTGATGGAGGCGGCGGAGAAGCGGGGGGCGGAAATCGTCCCCGTGGACTCGGAGCATTCCGCTATCTTCCAGTGCGTCCAGGGCTGTCTGGACCGGGGGGAGATCCGGCGGGTGATTCTGACCTGCTCCGGCGGGCCCTTCTTTGGGATGACCCGGGCGGAGGTGGCCCAAAAGACCCGGGCGGACGCCCTGCGGCACCCCAACTGGAAAATGGGCCCCAAGATCACCGTGGACTGCGCCACGCTGATGAACAAGGGGCTGGAGATCATTGAGGCCATGCGCCTCTACCGCCTGCCCCTGACGAGGGTGAAGGTGGCCATCCACCGCCAGAGCATCGTCCACTCCCTGGTGGAGTTCCGGGACGGGGCTTTGCTTGCCCAGCTGGGGACGCCGGACATGCGGCTTCCCATCCGGTATGCCATGACCTACCCCCAGCGGGCGGAGTCGGCGGCGGAGCCGCTGAACCTGTTGAACTGCCCGCCGCTGACCTTCGAGGAGCCGGACCGGGGGACCTTCCCCTGCCTGCGGCTGGCGGAGGTGGCGGCGGCCAAGGGGGGCACCGCCTGCGCCGTGCTGAACGCCGCCAACGAGGAGGCGGTCCGGCTGTTCCTGGAGGACCGGATCGGCTTTCAGGACATCTTTGACCTCACCGCCCGGGCCATGACGGAGCTGTCCGTCATCCGCCGGCCCAGCCTCCCGGAGATTCTGGAGGCGGACGCCGCGGCCCGGCGGGAGGTGCTGAAAAACTTTTCAAAATAAGGGGCATATTTTCATGAGCGTTCTCTATGTTCTGGCGGGTATTTTCATCTTCGGCTTCCTGATCGCCATCCACGAGCTGGGCCACTTTCTGGCGGCCCGACTCTGCGGCGTGCGGGTCAACGAGTTTTCCATCGGCATGGGCCCGCTGCTGTGGCACCGGGAGACGGGGGAGACCCGGTACTCCCTCCGGCTTCTTCCCATCGGCGGCTTCTGCGCCCTGGAGGGGGAGGACGGGGACACCGGGGACGAGCGCTGCTTCACCCGCCAGAGCTTTTGGAAGAAGCTGGTGATTTTAGCCGCCGGGTCCTTCATGAACCTGCTGGCGGGGATTGCCGTGATTGCCTGTATCTTCGCCACGGCTTCCGGCTTTTACGTGGACCAGGTGGCCGGATTCTCCGAGGGGTTCCCCCTGGAAGGGGAGGACGGCCTGATGGAGGGTGATATCTTCTATAAAATCGACGGCTGGCGGACCTACCTCCGGGGGGACGCGGCCCTGTTCCTCCGGTTCAACGACGGTCAGGGCGTGGACATAGAGGTCATCCGGGACGGGGAGAAGGTGGTTTTGAAGGACCTGCCCCTGTACCGGGGGACCTACAACGGCGAGGAGGGAAAATTCGGCCTGTCGGTAGGCGCGGCCCGGGTGCCGGCGTCCTTTTTCACCACGGTGAGGTTCATCGGATACCAGACCCTGGACTTTGTGCAGCAGGTATGGTTCAGCCTGGTTCAATTGCTCCGGGGCAACGTGGGCCTCTCGGAGGTCAGCGGACCGGTGGGAATCGTGTCCACCATGACGGAGGTTGGCAGCGCCTCTAAAACCGCCCTGGACGCCTTTGAGAACATCGCCTTCTTCGGGGCCCTCATCGCCATCAACCTGGCGGTGATGAACCTGCTGCCCATTCCGGCTCTGGACGGGGGGCGCATCTTCTTCCTGGCGGTGGACGCGCTGTCCCTGCTGCTGTTCAAGCGGAAGGTGCCGGAGAAGTACCAGGCGGCGGTGAACGCGGCGTGTTTTGTGGCGCTGATGGGCCTGATGCTGCTGGTGACGCTGAAAGACGTTGGGCAGCTCTTTATGCGGGGAGGGTCGTAACATGACGAAGCGCCTGATGGTGGGCGGAGTGGCGGTGGGCGGCGGCGCGCCGGTGTCCATCCAGTCCATGTGCAATACGAAAACCGACGACGCGGCCGCCACGGTGGCCCAGATCAAGGCTCTGGAGGCCGCCGGATGCGAGATCATCCGGGTGGCCGTCCCGGACCAGGCGGCGGCGGAGGCCGTGGACAAAATCAAGGAACAGATTTCCATTCCCCTGGTGGCGGATATCCACTTTAACTATAAGCTCGCCCTGGCCTGCGCGGAGCGGGGCATCGACGCCATCCGCATCAACCCCGGCAACATCGGCGGGGAAGAGAAGGTAAAAGCCGTGGCGGACGCCTGCCGCAAAAGGGGGATTCCCATTCGGGTGGGCGTCAACGGCGGGTCCCTGGAGAAGGAGCTCCGGGCCAGGCACGGCGGCGTCACCGCCGGGGCCCTGGTGGAAAGCGCCCTGGGACAGGTGCGGCTGCTGAACAAATTTGACTTTGACGACATCTGCATTTCCGTGAAATGCTCCGACGTGCCGCTGACCATGGCGGCGTACCTGGCCCTCAGCGAACAGACGGACTATCCCCTCCACCTGGGCGTCACCGAGGCAGGCACGCCCTCCATGGGGCTGGTAAAGTCCGCCATGGGCATCGGGGGCCTGCTCTGCCTGGGGGTGGGGGACACCATCCGGGTGACCCTGACCGCCGACCCGGTGGAGGAGATTGCCGCCGCCAGGAAGATTCTGAAGGCGGCGGGCTTGCGGAAGGCGGGCGTGAATCTGATTGCCTGTCCCACCTGCGGCCGGACGCGGATCGACCTGATCCCCATTGCCGAGGAGGTGGAGCGGCGGCTGGCGGGCTGCGAGAAAGACATCACCGTGGCGGTGATGGGCTGCGCCGTCAACGGCCCCGGAGAGGCCGCCGCCGCCGACATCGGCATCGCCGGGGGGAAGGGCGAGGGGCTGCTGTTCCGTAAGGGAGAGATTTTGTACAAGGTTCCCCAGGAGCGTCTGGTGGACGCGCTGATGGAGGAGATAGGGAAGCTCTGAGCTTCCGGAGCATCACACAAAAGAGAGGTCAGCATGTCGAGAAATATCCCCTTTTTTGAATTTTTTGCCGAATTGCCGGCGTCTCCTGAGCTCCGTCTCCGACTGGCCGGGGCGGAGCTGACCCATGGCCGCATCGACCGGGGGGACTTGTCGATTCAATTGGACATGACGGTGAAAAGCCCGCTGGCCCCGGAGGCCCTCCACAGTCTGGAGGAGACGCTGAAGGCGGTCTACGGCTTTCAAAGGGCGGAGCTGAACGTCACCTGTACGGCTCCTCCGCCCCCCGCGCCCGGTCCCGCTCCCCAGGGGGGCGGGCCGCCCAAGGCGGCTCCGAAAAAGAAGACGGGTAAAATCCTGATGGGAAATCCCATCAAGGCCAAGCCTGGCCCCATGTCGGCGCTGAACGTGAAAATGGGCACGGCCACGGTCTCCGGCAAGGTCTTTGCCTTCGAGTGCCGGGAGACCCGGCGGCCGGGGATGTGGCGGCTGAGCTTCGACATGACCGACGGCACCGGCTCCGCCACCGTCCAGAAAAACCTGAGCGCCAGGGAGGCCCAGGCGCTGGAGGGCGCAGTCAAGCCCGGCATGTGGCTGGTTGTTCAAGGGAAGATGGAGCCCACCTGGGACGGCAAGGATATCCAATTGAACCCCCAGCACATCAACGTGACGGACCACGAGGAGCGGATGGACACCGCCCCGGTGAAGCGGGTGGAGCTCCACCTGCACACCCGGATGAGCAACATGGACGCCCTCACCGACACCAAGGAGGTCATCCAGGAGGCCATCCGCTGGGGCCACCCCGCCATTGCCATCACGGACCACGGCGTGGCCCAGTCCTTCCCGGAGGCATGGCACGCCGCCGGGGATAAAATCAAGGTCCTCTACGGCGTGGAGGGCTATTTCATCAACAATGTGGACGACCGCATCGCCGTCCACGGCCCCCGGGATATTCCGCTGGAGGGGGAAATCGTCTGCTTCGATATTGAGACCACCGGCCTCCGGGTGGACCGGGAGGCCATTACGGAAATCGGCGCGGTGGTGCTGCGGGACGGGGAGATCGCCGAGCGGTTCCAGACCTTCGTAAACCCGGGGAAGCGGCTGACGCCGGAGATCATCGGCCTCACCGGCATCACGGACGAAATGCTCAAGGACGCCCCCAGGCCCGCCCAGGCTCTGGCGGAGTTTCTGAAATTCGTAAACGGTCGGCCCCTGGCGGCCCACAACGCGGAATTCGACATCGGCTTCATCCGCAAGGGCTGCAAGGAGGCGGGCCTGGACTTCCAGCCTACCTATATCGACTCCCTGATCCTGGCCCAGAACCTGCTGCCGGGTCTGGGGAAATATAAGCTGGATATCGTGGCGGAGCACCTGGATCTGCCCGCCTTCAACCACCACCGGGCCAGCGACGACGCGGCCACGGTGGGCTATATGCTGATTCCCTTCTGGAGGATGCTCCACGAAAAGGGGGTCCACACCCTCCAGGCGGTCAACGGCGAGATGGAGAAGCTGCGGCCCCTGGGCGGGAAGTCCAACCGCTTCCCAAAGCATATCATCCTTCTGGCGCGGAACAAGACCGGGCTGAAAAACCTCTACCAGATGATTTCCGCCTCCAACCTGAAATACTTCAAGCGGGTGCCCATCATTCCCAAGAGCCTGTTAAAGGAGCACCGGGAGGGCGTGATCGTGGGGGCGGCCTGCGAGGCGGGAGAGCTGTTCCAGGCGGTAAAGGACCATAAGGACTGGGAGGAGCTGAAACGCATCGCCTCCTTCTACGACTACCTGGAAATCCAGCCCCTTTGCAACAACGCCTTTATGCTTCGCAGCGGCGACGCCCGGGACGAGGAGGACCTGCGGGAATTCAACCGGACCATCGTCCGATTGGGGGGGGAGCTGGGCAAGCCCGTCTGCGCCACCGGCGACGTGCATTTCCGGGAGCCGGAGGATGAGGTTTACCGGCACATTCTCCTGGCGTCGAAGAAGTTCCCCGACGCCAACGAGGCCCTGCCCATCTACTTCAAGACTACCGACGAGATGCTGAGGGAGTTTTCCTACCTGGGGGAGGAGAAGGCCTATGAGGTGGTGGTGTCCAACACCCGGCTGGTGGCCGATCAGGTGGAGACCTTCGAGCTGCTGCCGAAAGAGCTGTTCCCGCCGAAGCTGGAAAACTCCGAGGAGGATTTGAACCGCCTGGTCTGGGAGAAGGTCCACCGCCTCTACGGCGAGGACCCGCCCCAGCTCATCGTGGACCGGCTGAACGTGGAGCTGGGCGGAATCCTGGGAAAATATGACGTGGTGTACATGTCCGCCCAGAAGCTGGTGCAGCGGTCCCTGGAAAACGGCTACCTGGTGGGCTCCCGGGGCTCTGTGGGCTCGTCCCTGGCGGCCTATATGTCCGGCATCACGGAGGTCAACTCCCTGCCGCCCCACTACCGCTGCCCGAAGTGCAAGAACAGCGAATTTATTCAGGACGGGTCCTACGGCTGCGGCGCGGACATGCCGGACAAGGCGTGCCCCAAATGTGGGACCAAGTATGAAAAGGACGGCTTTGACATTCCCTTCGAGACCTTCCTGGGCTTTGGCGGCGGCAAGGTGCCGGACATCGATCTGAACTTCTCCGGCGAGTATCAGGCCCGGGCCCACCGCCACGCCATTGAGATGTTCGGCGAAACCCAGGTGTTCCGGGCGGGGACCATCGGGACCCTGGCGGAGAAGACCGCCTACGGCTTTGTAAAAAAGTACCTGGAGGAGAACCAGATGGCCGTGGGCCGGGCGGAGGAAAACCGGCTGACCCTGGGCTGCGTGGGGGTCCGGCGGACCACCGGGCAGCATCCGGGAGGGCTGGTGGTGGTCCCGGCGGACAAGAGCATGGAGGATTTCTGTCCCGTCCAGCACCCGGCGGACGCCGACGATTCCGACACCATCACCACCCATTTTGAATACCACTCCATGGAGGCGAACCTCTTAAAGCTGGACATGCTAGGACACGATGACCCCACCATGGTCCGCATGATGCAGGATCTCACCGGGGTGGACCCGCAAAAAATACCCCTGGACGACCCGGACACCATGTCTATCTTTATTTCCAGCAAGGTCCTGGGCTATGAGAACGACGAAATCCTGGGCCCCACCGGGGCGGTGGCCATCCCGGAGTTCAACACCCGCTTCACCCGGCAGATGCTTATAGACACCCAGCCCAAGGACTTCAACACCCTGGTGCGCCTCTCCGGCTTCTCCCACGGCACCGACGTGTGGCTGGGCAACGCCCGGGAGCTGATCGTCAGCAAGACGGCAACGGTTCTGGAGACGGTGGGCTGCCGGGACGACATTATGCTCTACCTGATTTCCAAGGGGCTGGACCCCAAGATGAGCTTTAAGATCATGGAGTCCGTCCGAAAGGGGAAGGTGAAAAAAGGGGGCTTTGAGCCTGGCTGGGAGGAGGCCATGCGGGAGCACGATGTGCCCGGGTGGTACATCGACTCTTTGGCCAAAATCGGCTACCTCTTCCCCAAGGCCCACGCCGTGGCCTACGTCATGATGGCCTTCCGCATCGCCTGGTACAAGGTCCATGAGCCCCTGGCTTTCTACGCCACCTTTTTCTCCGTCCGGGCGAAGGCTTTTGACGCGGAGTTCTGCTGCGCCGGAAAAGAGGCGGTGAAGAAGAAAATCCGGGAGATTGAGAACAACAAGGACGCCACCGCCGTGGAGCAGAATCTGCTGACCACGCTGGAGGTCTGCTACGAATTCTACCTCCGGGGCTTTCACTTCGACACCATCGACATCTACCGCTCCGACGCCACAAAGTTCGTCATCACGGAGGGGGGGCTGCTGCCGCCCTTTACAACGGTTCACGGCTTGGGGGAGGCGGCGGCCCTGGACACGGTGGAGAAGCGGCAGGGGAAGGACTTTATTTCCATCGAGGAGTTCGCCCTGTGCTGCAACAAGCTCTCGAAAACCCACATTGAGCAATTGAAGGCCCTGGGAGCCTTCGCGGGCATGGCGGAGACCAGCCAGATTACGTTGTTTTGAATCAGCCAAAAACCGGAACAAGGGAGAGAATTGAAGTGAAAAATCAATTGCGGGGAATCGCCCTGATTCTGCTCAGCATCACGCTGATGCTCGGCGCTTTGGGGGATGGGTGGAGATACTTTTTCGATTTGAGTATCAGCTGGCAGCATGTCTTTGCGCTGTTGGGTGTGATAGGAACCCTGATGGTGTTCCTGCCTGAGAAAAAAGAGAAGAAATAAGGGGAGAGTTCTATCACGGTTTTTAGAAAGGAAGAACGTAGGGGCGGACACATAGGTTTGCCCCTACAGAATCTCATCTTCAAACAAGGTCTAGACACTTCCGAAATAGGGCCGATGAAATAGGAGAGAGGACGGAACGTCCTCTCTCTTTTTTAAGGAAGCACTGATTTAATCAACGTGTGCAGATTTGCGCCAGAAATTTTCGCTGGCAAGGAAGAAAATCGCAGAAATCCTGGCGGATTTCAAGATTTTCTGACGCAGATCAGCGGAAATTTAAGGCGTAAAGATGTGTGCGGGGATTAAATCAGTACTTCCTTAAGTGTCCGTCTCCATGGCCCGCCTCAGCATCCGCTCCGTCATGCCCTCGCCCAGGTAACAGAGGCGGCGGAACTGCTTCCCGATGTCATAGCGCATCCCGTCGTTCAGCCAGGCCATGACCTGCCCGAAGCACTCGCACTGGTAGAAGCGGATGATGACCGCCCGGTCCTCCGGCGGGATGGGGACGCTGCCGATGGCGGCGGCGGCGTAATCCTCCACCACCCGGCGGCACACGTCCATCAGGCACAGCTCGAACAGGTCCCGGTGGGCGGACTGGTTGATGTGCAGCACCGCCTGACGGCGCTCCAGGGCGAAGCGGGCGGCGGTCTCCAGGCAGTCCGCCAGGGACAGGGCCGGGCCCTGGGCGGCAATGATGCGGTTCGCCTGGTCCGTGATGAGCTCCTCCAGCAAAGCGGGGATGTCCCGGAAGTGATAATAAAAGGTATTCCGGTTGACCCCGCAGCTTTGCACAATGTCCTTGACGGTGATTTCCCGGAGGGGGCGCTCCTCCAGCAGGCGGAGGAACGCGGCCTTGACGGCCTCTCTGGCGGGGGAATGGGTCATGAGGTCCTCCTTTCCTCAAACAGCCCGGCGGAGGCGCTGTCCGCCATGCGCTGGGCGGCGGCCAGGAGCTCCGCCTTGGGCAGGGCCATGTCCTTCTCAAACCACTCCGACAGCAGGCCGATGAAGCCCCAGGCCAGGAAGTTCAGCAGGTAATCCGTCAGCCGGGGGTCCGCCGGGCGGAACCAGGTCCGGACCAGCGGCGCGCCGTTCTCATGGACCAGCCGCTGGATGGCCTGGAAGAAGCCGCTGGCCTCGCTGCTGGCAAACAGAATGGTGCAGGTCTCCCGGTGCTCCACGGCGAAGTCCAGCACCGGCTCGAACACCGGGGCCACGCTGCCCACGGCAAAGGTCTCCTGCATATGCGCGTCCACCAGGGACTGAAGCTCCGCCAGCAAATCTTCCTCTACGCTTTGCAGCAGCTCCGCAGTGCCGGAGTAATGAAGGTAAAAGGTGGCCCGGTTCATGTCCGCCGCATCGGTGACGTCCCGGACGGAGATGTCGGAGAAGGTTTTCCGCTTCATCAGCTCTAAAAGGCTTTCCTTTAACAGCTTGCGGGACCGCCGGGCCCGGCGGTCTTCGGGATTTTTCAGCATAAGGGTCCTCCTTTGGACAAGTTAGGCACTTGCCCGCTTTTGTCTATTGACCAGATTTCCTGCTTTTACTATAATCGGCTTAAGTTAATAAGTCAACAAAAATATTTTAGTTGACAAAAGTTGATTATTTGGAGGAATCGTTATGACCAGGCAAAGCATGAGGAAACGGGCGTCCGCCCTGGCCCTGGCGGCGGTGCTGACGGTGACGCTGGCTGTGCCCGCCGCCGCGGCGGAGGCCATCGGCGACGGCGTGGCCCCTACTTACGACGAGGCATACTACGCCACGCTGGACTATTACGGCAACCTGCTGGAGGGCAGCGTGGTAAAGAGCTTCGCCATGAACGGAAAAGACGTCCTGACGGACTACGGCGTCTACGACGAGGTGGTGAACCTCACCGACGGAACCGTCCCGGTGAGCGGGGAGGGAGGACGCACCTCCTTCCGCTTCGCGGAGGGCGCGCCGGATCACTTCTACTTTGAGGGAAAGACCAGGCGGCCCTTTGAGGAGCTGCCCTGGACCCTCACCCTGCGCTATACCCTCAACGGGGTCCCCGCGAAGGCAGAGGACCTGGCGGGGAAGCAGGGCGTGGTGGAGATTCTCCTGGACGTCGTGCCCAATGAGAACGCCGGCGATTACGCCCGGTACAATTACACCCTGGCGGCCACGGCCCTGTTCAACCAGGACGACATTCTCTCCCTGGAGGCGGAGGGGGCGCAGGTCCAGCTGGTGGGCAACCTGCGGACCGTCCTCTTCCTCTGCCTCCCCGGGGAGGAGCAGCATTTTACCATCCGGGTGGGCAGCAACGACTTTTCCTTCGGAGGCCTGACGGTGCTGATGATGCCCGCCACGCTGGCGCAGCTGGAGGAAATCGCCAAGCTCAGCCAGCGGAAGGACGACCTGGAGGAGGATTACCGGGCCCTCTCCGGCAGTCTGGACGACCTGCTGGACGCCCTGGCGGACATTCAGAGCGGGCTTTACGCCTCCGCCAAGGGCCTGGACCAGCTGGACGCAGCCCGGGGGACCTTCTCCAGCGGCAAGGGCGTGCTGTATGAGGGCACGGACCGCCTCCGGGAGGATTTGAGCAGCCTGGCGGATATTTTGGCCCCGGTGGAGCAGCGGATTCAGATTTTGAGCCAGACGGTGACGGACTCCAAGGCCGTCCTCAATGAGATGACCGACGCCACCGTCACCCTCCAATCCCAGCTGACGGAAATGGAGATTGCCCTCTACGGCCTGGAGCAGGGGACCTATGACCTGCGGAGCGTCATTGACCTGGCGGCGGATATGGAGGGCAGCCTCCTCCGCCTGGAGAGCGCCCTGGGCGGCGTCCATGTGGGCGGCGGCAGTGTGGCCACCAACAGCCGGGGACTGGTGGAGAAGGTGAAGAACGTACACGGCGCGTATGCGGCGGAGGATTCGGAGACCTTTTTCCAGAAGATGCTGGAGGCCCAGGGCGCGGGCAGTGCCGAGGCCAAGACCAAGGCGGCGGGCATGGCGCAGCTGCTGGCGGCGGACAAGGCGGGCCTCCCGGTGCCTGCGGAGCAGAAAGCGGCCCTGGCGGCGGCAAAGCAGATGGAGACCCTTCATCAGGCGAAGCAGCAGACGGGCATGGGCTTTCAGGACTTCTGCGGCCAGGTGACCAAGGACCCGGATACGGCCAAGCAGATGAACGATCTCTGGCTGATTTACAGCAGCGGCGGCTCTGCCTCGGGGAAAGCGGCCCTGCGGAACCGCGCTTCCTCTGAAATTTCCATTATCATCCCCGCCGTCCCGGAACAGACGCCGGACGAGACACAAACGCCGGAACAGCCTCAGCCCCCGGAGGACACCCAAACCCCGGAACAGTCCCAGCTCCCGGAGACACCGGCCAGAACGCCGGAGGAGCCCGAGTCCCTGGAAGAACAACCCCTTCAGGAGCTCTCTGAGGCGGAGAGTCCCGAGGTTCTTCGGAAAGGACAGATGTCGGCCCGGCTGGTGGTCTATGAAAATTTGGATGATGAAGACAGCGGCTCCGGCGGAGACGGCGGTTCCGGCGGAGACGGCGGCTCCGGCGGAGACAGCGGCTCCAGCGGAGACAGCGGTTCCGGCGGGGACAGCGGTTCCGGCGGAGACAGCGGCTCCGGCGGGGACAGCGGCTCCGGCGGAGACAGCGGCTCCAGCGGAGACAGCGGTTCCGGCGGAGACAGCGGTTCCGGCGGAGACAGCGGCTCCGGCGGGGACAGCGGTTCCGGCGGAGACAGCGGCTCCGGCGGGGACAGCGGTTCCAGCGGAGACAGCGGTTCCAGCGGAGACAGCGGTTCCAGCGGAGACAGCGGTTCCGGCGGAGACAGCGGCTCCGGCGGGGACAGCGGTTCCGG
>CAJTVF010000022.1:0-17576 GCA_910579435.1 uncultured Oscillibacter sp. | reverse complement strand
CGGAGACAGCGGCTCCGGCGGAGACAGCGGTTCCAGCGGAGACAGCGGTTCCGGCGGGGACGGCGGCGCCCCCTCCGACCCCGGCAAGCCCCCCGAGAATAACACCGTAGGCGGCGCGGTGGTGGACCTCATCACCGGCGGACTGGACAGTGCGAGCGCCCGCATTGACCAGATTCAAAGCGAACTCAACGCCTCCCTCAACCAAATCAAGCGTCCCGCCGCCGCCGTGGCGGGAGACCTGGCGAACCTCTGCGGAGAGCTGGACATTCTGCTGCGGGACCTGGACGACGCGGAGGACCTGATGGCCGCCCTGGGGCAGTCCGCCGGGACCCTGCGGGAGATTCTGGAGGATGTGGACGCCCTGCGGACCGTGCTGAACGGCTACGAACCCACCCTCCAGGAGGCCCTGGCCAGCGCCGGGACCCTCAGCGACTCCGCCGTTACGACCATCCGGGACACGGAGAAGCTGCTCACCGACGCGGAAAACCTGGCCCGCTCCACGGGAACGGAGCTGGACGCGGGGACGAAGCAGTCCCTCCGGGGCCTCTCCGCCGCCCTGCGGCAGACCGCCAAGGCCCTGGCCACTACGAAGCAGGTGAAGGAAGCTAAAAATACTGTCACCCAAATTATCGAGGACACCTGGAACGAGTACACCGGGGATGTGAACAACATCCTGCTGATGGACGCCACGGCGGAGCCGGTGTCCCTGACGGACGGGCGGAATCCCGCCCCCACCAGCATCCAGGTTCTCATCCGCACCCAGGAAATCAAGGAGGAGAAAGCGGAGGAGGACGAGGCGTCCGCCGCCGCTAAGGAAAAAACCACCTTCTGGGGCCGGGTAACCCAGATGTTCCGGGATTTCTGGAACGCCGTCACCGGCGTCTTCCAATGACGGGAGGAGAGCCGCCATGATTGAAAAAATCGCCCATAAGCTGACCCGAAAGCCCAAGCTGGTGGCCCTGATTGCCGTGCTGATGCTGATTCCCTCTCTCATCGGCTACGCCGCCACCCGCATCAACTATGATATCCTGTCCTACCTGCCCCAGGACCTGCCCTCCTCCCAGGGAGAGCAGCTTCTGGAGGAGCCCTTCCAGATGGCGGCCACCAGCATGCTGATTGTGGAGGGCATGCCCGCGGGCTACACCAACAGGCTGATTCAGGATATCAAGGACGTTCCCGGCGTGTCCAGCGCCGTGTGGCTCAGCAACCTGGTGGGCATCCAGATTCCCGTGGAGATGAT
Organism: uncultured Oscillibacter sp.; assembly: GCA_910579435.1. Classification (GTDB taxonomy): domain Bacteria; phylum Bacillota; class Clostridia; order Oscillospirales; family Oscillospiraceae; genus Oscillibacter. The sequence goes on along the minus strand of CAJTVF010000022.1, from coordinate 16,336 downwards.
TCCGGCGGACCTCCGGGAGATGTTCTTCTCCGGCCAGGCCACCATGATGCTGATTCAGTACGACCACCCCGGGGCCTCCGACGAGACTATGGAGGCTATCCAGCAGGTGCGGAACGTCTGCAGCGAGCGCTGCTTCCTGGCGGGCTTCTCCGTGGTCATCAAGGACACCCGGGACGTGATGGACGGGGAACTGCCCATTTTCGTGGGGCTGGCGGTGCTCCTGGCCCTGGCGGCCATGAGCGTCACCCTGGAGTCCACCGTCCTGCCCTTCGTGTACTTGGCCAGCATCGGCATGGCCGTGATTTATAACTTCGGCAGCAACATTTTCCTGGGCCAGATTTCCTACATTACAAAGGCCATCGCCGCCGTGCTGCAATTGGGCGTGACCATGGATTACTCCATCTTCCTCTACCACCGCTATGAGGAGGAGCGGGAGCACTACGACGACAAGCGGGACGCCATGGCCCAGGCCATCATCGCCGCCTTCCGCTCCCTCTCCGGCAGCAGCATGACCACTATCGCGGGCTTCCTGGCCCTGTGCTTTATGCGGCTGACCCTGGGAAGGGACATTGGCGTCGTCATGGCAAAGGGCGTGGTCCTGGGGGTGGCGACGGTTATCCTGGTCCTGCCGTCCCTGGTGCTGATCTTTGACAAGCAGATTGGAAAGCACAAGCACAAAACCCTGATTCCCTCCTTCGACCGGGTAAACGGCTTTATCCTCCGGTACAAGGTTCCTCTTGTCGTGCTGACGGTGCTGCTGTTTTTCCCGGCGGTCTATGCCCAGCGCCACGCGGATATTTACTACAAGCTGGACGAGTCCCTGCCCCGGGACCTGCCCTCCATCGTCAGCAACGAAAAGCTGAAGGACGACTTTGACATGGCCACCAGCCATTTCGTGGTCCTCCGGGACGGCCTGAGCGCCGCCGATATGGGGGAGATGGAGGGGAAGCTGGAGGAGGTGCCCGGCATCACCTCCGTGGTGTCCTTCCACAAGCTGCTGGGCGTCGGCGTTCCGGACTTCTTCATCCCGGAGGATGTCAGGAACATGCTCCGCCAGGAGGGCTGGCAGCTGATGATGGTGAACTCCAGCTATGCCCCGGCCACGGACGCGGTTTCGGCCCAGCTGGACGCCATGAACGAGATTCTCCACAGCTATGACCCCTCCGCCATGATTACCGGGGAAGGGGCCATGTACCGGGACCTGATCGACACCTCGGCGGTGGACTTCCAGGTGACAAACTATATTTCCATCGCGGCAATTTTCCTGATTATCGCCTTTGTGTTCCGGTCCGTCACCGTTCCCCTGGTGCTGGTGGCCACCATCGAGCTGGCCATCTTCATCAACCAGGGCTGCTGCTACTTCCTGGGGACCGAGATTCCCTTCATCGCCCCCACCATCATCAGCTGCGTCCAGCTGGGGGCCACGGTGGACTACGCCATCCTGATGACCTCCCGCTTCCAGGAGGAGCTGAAGAAGGGCCTCAGCCGGGAGGAGGCCATCCGCGTTGCCGCCGCGTCCTCCGACGCGTCCATCGTCACCAGCGCCCTCGTGCTGTTCTGCGCCACCCTGGGGGTGTCCTTCGTCTCCTCCATCGACCTCATCGGGGCCATCTGCGTCATGCTGGCCCGGGGAGCCCTGATTTCGGCGCTGGTGAGCATCTTCCTCATGCCCGCCATCCTCTGCGTCTGCGAGCCGCTGTTCCACAAGACCAGCTGGCGCTGGAAAACGCCGGCCCCCGCTCCGGCCCTGCCGGTTTCAGAGGCGGAGACGCTTCCCGCCCCGGCGGAGGAGCTTCCTCCGGCCTCTGTCTCGGAGGCGGCTTCCGTGGAGGTGGTTTCCATAGAAGCGGAGCCGGTATCCGCCCGCGCGGAATAGAGAACCATAGAGAACACAAGACCCTCGGAGAAACCGCTCCGAGGGTCTTGCCGTTTGTCAGTCTTCGTCTTTCGCCCAGGCCATGGCGCAGCGCACGGCCCGCTTCCAGCCCGTTTGCCATTCCCGCCGCCGTTCCGGGGAGACGGTGGGGGTGAAGGTCCGCTGGCAGGTCCAATTGCTCCGGATTTCTTCCAGGTCCCTCCAGAACCCGGAGGCCAGCCCCGCCAGGTACGCCGCCCCCAGGGCGGTGGTTTCGATGCACCGTGGACGCTGGATTTGGGTGTCCGACAGGTCTGCCTGGAACTGCATCAGGAAATTGTTGGCGCTGGCTCCGCCGTCCACCCGCAGGGAGTTCAGGGCCAGGCCGGACTCCTCTTTCATGGCGGCAAGCAGGTCGTTGGTCTGATAGGCCAGAGATTCCGTCACCGCCCGGATGAAGTGCTCCCGGGTGACGCCCCGGGTCAGGCCGGTGACCGTGCCCCGGGCGTAGGGCTCCCAGTAGGGGGCCCCCAGCCCCACGAAGGCGGGAACCACGTAGACGCCTCCCGCGTCCTCCAGCCCGGCGCAGATTTCCTCCGTCTGGGCGGCGCTGTCCAGCAGACGCATCTCGTCCCGGAGCCACTGGATGGCCGCCCCGGCGATGAAGACGCTGCCCTCCAGGGCATAGCGGGCCTGGCCGTCGGCGCTGGCGGCGATGGTGGTGAGGAGGCCCCGCTTCGAGGCCACCGCCTCCGTCCCGGTGTTCATCAGCAGGAAGCCGCCGGTGCCGTAGGTGCTTTTCACGTCCCCCGGCTCAAAGCCGCACTGGCCGAAGAGGGCGGCCTGCTGGTCCCCGGCGGCGGCGGCGATGGGGATAGAGCCGCCGAATTTGTCCGTCCCGCCGAACAGGTGGCTGCTGGGCAGGGCCTGGGGCAGCAGGGAGGCGGGGATGCGGAAGTAGTCCAGCAGCTCCTGGTCCCATTGGAGCTTGTGGATGTCGAAGAGCATGGTCCGGGAGGCGTTGGTGTAATCCGTGGCGTGGACCCGCCCGCCGGTCAGGTTCCAGATGAGCCAGGCGTCCACGGTGCCGAAGCGCAGCTCCCCCCGCTCCGCCCGCGCCCGGGCTCCGGGGACGTTGTCCAGAATCCACTCCAGCTTGCTGGCGGAGAAGTAAGCGTCGGGAATCAGCCCGGTCTTTTGCCGGACGGCTTCCTCCAGCCCGTCCCGCCGGAGCCGCTCAATGCGGTCCGCCGTCCGGCGGCACTGCCAGACGATGGCGTTGCAGACGGGCTTTCCCGTGGCGGCGTCCCAGACCAGGGTGGTCTCCCGCTGGTTGGTAATGCCGATGGCGGCGATTTCATCCGCCTGGGCGTCGGCCTTCTGCATGGCCTCCATGGTGACGCCCATCTGGGTGGACCAGATGTCCATGGGGTCGTGCTCCACCCAGCCGGGCTGGGGATAGAGCTGGGGAAATTCCTTCTGGACCACGGCGCGGACCGTCCCCTGCCGGTCGAAGAGGATGCACCGGGAGCTGGTGGTGCCCTGGTCCATGGCGATCACGTATTTCTTCTCGTTCACGTCCGCACCTCCCGCGCCGTTCACAGGGCCGCTTGGAAGAAGTCGATGACGCCCTGCTCCACCTGGTCCTTGAGGTCGTTGTAGTTGTGGATTTCATGGCGGTAGCCGTCGTAAATTTTGGTGGTCACCTTGTGGCCGGAGTCCTCCAGCCAGGCGGAGACCTGCTTCACGCCCTCGCCGTACTGGCCCACCGGGTCCTCGCCTCCGGCGATGTTGTAGACGGGCAGGTCCTTGGGGACCTTCTCCGCCCAGGCGGGGCCGGTGATGCAGTCGATCATTTGGCAGAAGTAGAGGAAGGAGCGGTTGCTGGTGGGCCGGGAGAAGGCGTCCAGAGGGTCCATGGCGTGGTCCGCCTGAACATAGGGGTCGGAGCAGATCCACTCGTTGCCGAATCGGATTTCCTCCGTACACCGCTCGCACATCCAGCCCAGCAGGGCCCCGGCGGCGTTGGGGTCGGAGGCGTCCCCCTGCCCGGTGCCGACGGCGGCTTGCAGCATAGCCATGCCCTGCTCCAGGCCGGGGAAGACGCCGCTGGTGCCGCAGAGAGTGACGGCGGCAAGCTCGGAGCCGTAGGCGGTGATGTAGTCCCGGGCGATGAAGGAGCCCATGCTATGGCCGAAGAGGAAATAGGGGAGGCCGGGGTACTTCTCCTTGACCAGCTTCGTCAGGGTGTGCTCATCCTCCATCATGGTGTGGGGGCCCTTGTCTCCCCAGTCGCCCCAGGAGTTGTTGACCATGGCGGTCCGGCCGTGGCCCACGTGGTCGTCCGCCGCCACGATGAAGCCGGCATCCAGGAATTTGGAGATCATGTGAAGGTAGCGCCGGGAGTGCTCTCCGAAGCCGTGGACCAGCTGAATGATGCCCACGGGCTTGGCGGCGGGGACATAGATCCACCCCTGGACCTGGTCCCGCTGGTTGAAGGACTGGAAGCTGATCTCGTGTAACATCGCTGCTCCTCCTGTTCCGGGCGTTTCCGTGCCCTGCATTTGATTGAAGCGGAAAATCATGGAATAAAATCAGTATACCGTGCCCCGCCGCCGCTGTCAACCAAAAGCGGCGGCGAAACCCGGGCGGGGCGGCACGGAGAATTTTCCATGGAAAGTGCTTGCCATTTAGAGAGAAATCCATTATGCTGTTTATCAGGCCTTGTTTGAAAATTGGCGGAATGCCCAACGGTGAGAGATTTTTTCGCCAATCAAGGCAAATTTTCGCGGGCGGGCTGACGCCCGGCAAGAAAATTTAACGCAGAGCGGCGGAAAAAGATCCGCCGTTTTGGGCGTTTTGCCATTTTTCAAACAAGGCCTAAAGTCTTTTTAAAATGAACGGGGAATGAGGAGTCATGACCACAACGCCCGCCAACAACATGGACGTCAAGCGTCGCAACCGGGTGAATACCCTGCGCTGCATCCTGGCCAGCGGCCGGGTCTCCCAGATGGAGCTGACCCAGAAGCTGGCCCTCAGCTGGCCCACGATTTTGCAGAACGTGAAGGAGCTGAAGGAGCTGGGCCTGGTCCGGGAGGACGGCGTGTACGCCTCCACCGGCGGCCGGAAGGCCAGGGCCTACGCACCCGTGCGGGACGCCCGGGTGGCGGTGGGCGTGAACCTGGCGGCGGACCACGTCAGCGTGGTGCTGACGGACCTGGGCGGGAATCTGCTGCGCCAGGCCCGGGGGGCCCTCCGCTTCTCTCAGGAGGACGTGTATTTCAAATACCTGGGCGGCCTGCTCCAGCGCTTCGCGGAGGCCGGCGGGATGGAGGACCGGATCTTGGGAGTGGGGCTCTCGCTCCCCGGCGTGGTGGAGGAGGAGCGGGGAATGTTCCGGGAATCCCGGGCCCTGGGCCTGCGGAACGTGCCCCTCAGCCGCTTCACCCGGCAGATTCCCTGGCCCTGCCGCTGCCTCAGCGCCGCCCAGGCTTCCGGCCTGGCGGAGCTTCGGGGCGAGACGGGGAACATGGTCTACCTCTCCCTGGACGGCACGGTGGGCGGGGCTATTCTCCGGGGCGGGAGCCTCTACCTGGGGGACCGCCTCCGGGCGGGGGAGTTCGGGCATATGACCCTGGTCCCCGGCGGCCGCCGGTGCTGGTGCGGGAAGGAGGGCTGCCTGGACGCCTACTGCTCCGCCCAGGTCCTCTCGGACCATGCCGGGGGCAGTCTCTCCGCGTTCTTTGAAGAGCTTCGCTCCGGGGATTCCGGGAAGCGGGAGCTCTGGCGGGAGTACCTGGAGCACCTGGCGGCGGCGGTGAATAACCTCCATACCGCCTTTGACTGCGGCGTGATGATAGGGGGCTGCGTGGGGGCCTGCCTGGAGGAGTTCGGGGAACTGCTGCGGGCGCTGCTGGCGGAGCGGAACCCTTTTGAGCCGGACGCTTCCTATTTAAAATACAGCCGCCGCCCCCAGGAGGCCGCCGCCGTGGGCGCGGCCCTGACCCAGGTGGAGGCGTTCCTCCAGGAGCTTTGAGTACACATGCAAAGCAGCGCCGTCCCACCGGGACGGCGCTCTTATGTTTATTCCCCGCCGGTGCGCTCCTCCCCAAAAACGGAGCGGCAGGTCTCCAGGGCCTTGCTCAGCTTCTGCCGCAGGGCTTCCCCGGTTTCGCCGGAATCCAGGGCCGCGTGGATGTCCACCAGCTCGAAACGGGGAGAGGCCCCCTCCGCCCGGTGGAGCATGTACATGGGGATGTAGGCGTAGTCCGTGACCTGAGCCTCCCCTGTCTCGTTGTCCCGGGTGAGGGTCAGGGTCAGTACCGCCGTGGTGTCCGTGTTGGGCTTGGTCTGGGAGGAGATGAAGTTCCCCAGGGAGTAGCAGACGAAGCCCTGCCGCCCGTCCGGGAGGGTGCGGAGCTCCATGGGCTGGGGCACATGGGAGTGGCCGCCCAGAACCATGTCCGCGCCGTTTTCAAAGAGGAAGTCCGCCAGCTCCTCCTGGTATCGGTTCTGCTCCAGCTTGTATTCCAGGCCCCAGTGGACCATCACCGCGATCAGGTCCGTTTCCATGGCCCTGGCCGCCTCCAGGTCTGCGGCCAGGCGGTCCCAGTCCGGCTTGGAAAGGGTGGTCAGGTAGTCGGTGTTGAAGACGTTGATGGCGTAGGGGTGCTTTTTGGGAATGGGAATGCCGTTGGTGCCGTATGTATAGCCCAGGAAGGCCACCGAGACGCCGCCCACATCCGCCGTGACGATGCCGCGGTTCCGCTCCTCCTGGGTCCGGCTGGTGCCCACATGGGCCAGGCCCGCCCCGTCCAGCACGTCCAGCGTCCGGCTGAGGCCGGAGAAGCCCCGGTCCAGGCTGTGGTTGTTGGCGGTGAGGCACAGGTCGAAGCCCAGGACCTTGAGGTCATAGGCCAGGTCGTCGGGGGAGTTGAAGGCGGGATAGCCGGAGTAGGGAGGGCCGCCGGAGAGGGTGGTCTCCAGGTTGACCACGGCGTAGTCCGCCGCCTCCACATAAGGCCCGGCGGCGGCCATAATCCGGGCATAGTCGTACCGCTCCCCGTTCCAGGCGTCGTTGGTGACGGGCATATGGCTCATGGCGTCGCCGCAGACCGCCAGGACGGCCACGGTGGGCTCTGGCGGTTCGGGCTCCTCCGGGACGGCGGGCTCTTCCAGGACGGCGGGAGGTTCCGGAGGCGCTTCCTGAGGAGGCGGGACGGCGGCGGAGGCCCCGGCGGGGACGCTGCCGCAGGCGCTGAGCAGGAGCAGCAGGCAGAGCAGGAGGGAAGGAAGCTGCGGTTTCATGAAAAGCCCTCCTTTCAGGGCGGGATGGGTTCAGGCCCCGGTTTCGGGGCCGGTTGCCCTGATTATAGCGCGTTTCCCGGGGGCTGTCAACGCGGCCGCCGGAGCGGCCCGCCCCGGGCTTCGGCGTTTTTTCCGGCCGTCTTTCGGGGAAGGGCCAAAGCGGGCCAAAATACGTGGAAGTCATTGACAAAGGGGCGCTCCGGACTTTATAATAAATACGAAGCCCTACGGGCCTGACGAAAGGCCGATTATCAGAAATTAGTTAGAGGTGGAGAGAGATGAAGAGTATCCGAAAGAAGATCACAGTATGCCTGATGGCAACCATCCTGGCCGCGCTGTTCGCGGTGGGCGCCTCCAGCATTGGGCTGAACTACCGGAGCACCATCGCCACTGTGGAGGAGCTGATGAGCCAGACCGCCGTTCTGGCCGCCGAGCGCATCGAGGAGGAGCTGATCGCCTACAAGAACGTGGCCATGGACACCGGCCGCATTACCCAGCTGTCCAGCCCCCTCACGCCGGTGGAGGAAAAGAAGGCCATCATTGACGAGCGGGCGAGCCTCCACGGCTTCCAGCGGGGCAATGTGATTGGCCTGGACGGAATCAGCATCTTCGACGGAAAGGACTACTCCGACCGGGAGTATGTCCAGCAGGCCCTGCAGGGGAACGTCTATGTCTCCGAGCCCCTTGTCAGCAAGATCACCGGGGAGCTGACGATCATGGTGGCCGCGCCCCTGTACTCCAGCCGCGGGAGCATCGCGGGCGTGGTGTACTTCGTTCCGCCGGAGACCTTCCTGAACGATATCGTATCCTCAATTAAAATCGGCGAAAACAGCCGGGCCTATATGATCAACAAAAACGGAGATACCATTGCCGACGTCACCCTGGATACGATTACCACGCAGAACATCGAGCGGGAGGCCCAGAGCGATTCCTCCCTGAAGAGCCGGGCCGCCCTGCACGCGGCCATGCGCCGGGGCGAGAACGGCTTTGGAAGCATCCGCGCCAGCGACGGGCCCCGCTTCCTGGCCTACGCGCCTGTGAACGGGACCGACGGCTGGAGCGTCGCCGTGGCGACGCCGAAAATGAACTACCTGGCCGATACATACTTCGGAATCGTCATCAATATTCTAGTGATCATCGCGTCCATCCTGGCCTCCATCGTGGTGGCCCTGAAGCTGTCCAGCAATATCAGCAATCCCATGCGGGCCTGCGCCGCCCGGATGAAGCTGCTGGTAGAGGGCGATCTGGAGTCCCCGGTTCCCCAGGTCAAGGGACAGGACGAGACGGCGGAGCTGACCCGCTCCACGGCGGAAATGGTGAAGGGCCTGAATACCATCATCAACGACATCAGCTATCTCCTGACGGAGATGGCGAACCAGAATCTGGATATCCGCTCCGCCCACCGGGACGCCTATGTGGGCGGCTTCCAGACCATTTTGCTGTCTATGCGGACGCTGAAGGTGGAGCTCAGCAGCACCATGCGCCAGATCAACGCCTCCGCCGGGCAGGTGTCTTCCGCCAGCAACCAGGTGTCTATGGGGGCGCAGAGCCTGAGCCAGGGCTCCATGACCCAGGCCAGCTCCGTGGAGGAGCTGGCAGCCACCATCACTGAGATCTCCGACAGCGCCAAACGGACCTCCTCCGCCGCCGAGGAGGCGGGGCACTTCGTAAATCAGGCCGGCGGGCAGCTGGGCGTCAGCGTGGAGCACGTCAAAGAGCTCAACGCCGCTATGGAGAAGATCTCCACGTCCTCCGAGGAGATTTCCAAGATTATTGCCACCATCGAAAACATTGCCTTCCAGACCAATATCCTGGCGCTGAACGCCGCCGTGGAGGCCGCCCGGGCGGGCTCCGCCGGAAAGGGCTTCGCCGTTGTGGCCGATGAGGTGCGGAATCTGGCCACCAGGTCCGACCAGGCCGCCAAGGCCACCAAGGAACTGATCGAGGGCTCCATCGCCGCCGTCGCCGAGGGCGGCCAGGCGGTGGAGAAGGTCACCGAGTCCCTGGAGCAAACCAGCGTTTCGGCTGGGCACGTCACCACCCAGATGGACATTGTGGTGGAGGCCGTGGCCAATCAGACCGCCGCCATTACCCAGGTCACCGAGGGCATCGACCAGATTTCCTCCGTGGTCCAGACCAACAGCGCCACCGCCCAGGAGAGCGCCGCCGCCAGCGAGGAGCTGTCCGCTGAAGCGGCCAGCTTGAAGCAGCTGGTGGACCGCTTTGTGCTGGCGAGGGATTGAGAACCAGTCTTCACAGCCGTTGAACGCCGTCTCGGAACGGTATGACGGATAAAAAGGGCCCTTCGGTGCGCCGAAGGGCCTCTTTTTTTGTGGAGCATCCCCGAAAATATGATAAAAGATTTTAGAAAATTAAGGACTTGACTTTTAGGCCCCATATCTGCTATATTTTAATCGCAACGTGTAGCGTCACCGCGTAAATCCGGTTGATCGCTGCACGTTGTTTTTATTTGTACCAAAAATCAATACCAGAAAGCGCGCGGCCAGAAGGCATAAGTCCAGCTCTTCTCGCCGGGCGCTTTCTCATGTTCAGAGGAGGAAACAATCTGTGGAACAAAAAGCGAATACCTTTCTTGAAACAGAACGGCTCGGAAAGCTGATGGCAAAGTACGCCGTCCCCTGTGTCATCTCTCTGCTGGTGGCAGCACTTTACAACATCGTGGATCAGATTTTTATTGCCAACGCAGACTATCTCGGCTCCTACGGCAACGCCGCCAATACGGTGGTGTTTCCTTTGACGGTGGTGGCGCTGTCCATCGCGGTGATGATCGGTGACGGCTGCTGTGCCTTTGTCAGCATCAGCCTGGGCCGGAACGACAAAGAGGCCGCACATAACAGCATCGGCAGCGCGGTCCTGCTGTGCATTGTCTCCGGTCTGATTTTGACGGCGATTTATCTTGTTCTTCAAGAACCGATCCTGACTTTGTTCGGTGGACGGGTCAACGAAGAAACCTTCCGCCACGCAAAGGAATATTTTTTCTGGATCACCCTGGGTGTCCCGTTTTATATGTTCGGTCAGGCACTCAATCCCATCATCCGCTCCGATGGAAGCCCCAAGTTCGCCATGGCCTCTACCCTGGCGGGAGCAGCCGCCAATATCATTCTGGACCCCATCTTCATCTTTGTTTTTCGCTGGGGAATGATGGGCGCGGCGGCGGCTACGGTGCTGGGGCAAATCATCACGGCTGTTCTGGCGGTCTGGTATCTGTGCCACATGAAAGCCGTTCGGCTGGAACAGAGCAGCTTCCGTTTCCATGGCTCTCTGGCAAAGAAATATTTACCCCTGGGAATTTGCAGTTTCCTGTCTCAAATCTCCCTGGTCATGGCAATGGCGGCGATTCAGAACATGACCCTGAAATACGGTGCCGTTGACCCTATCTTTGGACAAACACAGTATACGCAGATTCCCATGGCGGTGCTTGGCATTGTGATGAAGTTCTTCCAAATCGTCATTTCAATCTCCGTAGGACTGGCGGCTGGGTGCATCCCCGTAGTAGGGTATAACATCGGGGCCGGACGCAAGGACAGAGCTAAGTCCCTGTTCGCCCGCCTGCTGGCAGCGGAGGCCATTGTCGGGGCTGTGGCGCTGCTGATCGTAGAGATGTTCCCCCGGCAGCTGATCGGGATTTTCGGTGCGGCCAACGAGAGCGTGTACTATACGGAATACGCTGTCAAATGCTTCCGTGTCTATCTCTGTATGATGGTCCTGGCTGCGGTGAACAAAGGCACGTTTATCTACCTGCAATCTTTGGGCCGGGCCTTCGCTTCCACCGCCATTTCCATGGTACGGGAGGTGCTGTTTGGCGTAGGATTTGCCCTTCTGCTTCCCCGGTGGTTCGGACTGGACGGAGTTCTGTACTCCATGCCGGTTTCTGACCTGCTGACATTCGTGATTTGTGTGATTGTCATTCAATATACCTACAAGGCTTTAGACTGTGGAGAAAAAAGGAAGCCCGAACATGAATAACCGAATCATTACCATCAGCCGGGAATTTGGCAGCGGCGGCAGGACTATCGGCAGAAGGACCGCCGCAGAGCTGGGACTTCCCTGCTATGATGCAGAACTGATCGAAAAGCTGGAAGAAGCAACCGGATTGTCCAGAGATTATATTGCCGAGCGGGGCGAATACGCCGCCCATGGCAGCTGGCTGTCCAGTGCTTTCTCAGACCGGGATCTCAACGGGCATTCCGTTCAAGATGATTTGTGGTGTGTTCAGCGGCAGGTCATTCTGGAACTGGCAGGGAACGGGCCATGCGTAATAGTGGGCCGCTGTGCTGATTATATCTTGCAAGGAACAGCGGACTGTTTGAATGTCTTTATTTACTCGGATATGGAAAAGAGGGCCCAGCGGATTGTGGAACAGTACGGAGTGCGGGACGATTCACCAGAGAAGCGCCTCCAGGACAGGGACAAACGCCGCGCCGCCTATTATCAATCTTACACGGGCATGAAATGGGGCGTTGTCCGGAATTATCATATTGCGCTCAACAGCGGAGTGCTGGGGATTGACACCTGTGTAGAGATGATTGCCAGATTATACGACCGAAAATTTTGTGAAAGTTGACCTTTGATTTTTTCGGTTTTCTTTGCTAAACTGAACCCGTCAATTCAATACGGACATTCAACGACACACGCAGTGCATTGCACGTAAGCCTGATCACGGTAGCCTCCATTATCCGGGCAGATGGAAGTCCCAAGTATGCCATGGGTGCCATGCTGGTGGGTGCGGTGCTGAACATAATTGGTGATCCGGTGGCGATCTTCGTGCTGGATATGGGCATTAAAGGGGCTGCTTACGCCACCATCCTGGGCCAGTTTGTCAGCTTCTGCATCTGTGCGGCCTACCTCACCCGGAGCAAAGCATTTCGCATTTCCCCCGCCAGCTTCCGGCCCGACCCGGCCCTGTTGAAGCAGGTCATGGCCCTTGGCGCGTCCAGCCTTTTGACGCAGCTATCCATCGTGGTAATCACGGTTATCAATAACATTCTGCTGGTGAAATATGGTGCGGTTTCAGCCTATGGAGCGGACATCCCGCTGGCGGCATTTGTGGTCATCATGAAACTGTTCCAGATCGTGCTGAACATCGCCATCGGTATCGCGGCGGGAGCGCAGCCTATTGTGGGTTATAACTATGGCGCGAAGAAGTTCAAGCGGGTGCGGGAGCTGTTAGGGCTGATTATCAAGTGGACAGCCATCGTCTGCCTGATCTGCACGGTTTTGTTTGAGGTGTTCCCGCTGTTCTTTATCCAGATGTTCGGTGCGGACGGGGAACTGTATACGCAATTTGCGGTGCAATGCCTGCGTATTTATCTGTCCCTCATTTTGTTCACCTGTGTCCAGAAGGTGTGCGCCATTTTCCTGCAATCCATTGGCCACGCTAAAGCTGCCGCGCCGCTGTCCATTCTGCGGGACGTATTGCTGATCGTGTTTTCCATTGCGGCTCCCATGGTCTGGGGCGTCACCGGCATCTTCTGGGCCGCTCCGATTGCGGATGTTCTGGCTGTCGCGGTAACGGCAGTGGTGATGCTCCGTCTCTGGAACCTGCTGAAGGCTGAGGACGGCCAGCCCGCAGAGGGAAAATCTGTTTTGCAGCAGTCCCGTCCCGGCGTCATCATCACCATTGCCCGCGAACACGGCACAGCGGGAAAGAAAATCGGTCAGCTGGTGGCGCAGAAGCTGGGCGTCCCCTGCTATTACAAGGAGATGACCGCTTTGGCCGCGCAGGAGAGCGGGCTGGCAAAGGAGTTTATCTCCGGTATCAACTCCGATGAAAACGCCATCATGCGGGAATTATACCTGAGTACCAGCGCCGTCCAACAGGCGGTTATTGCCCAGGCCAAGGCCATCAACATGATTGCCGACCAGGGGTCCTGTGTCATTATCGGCCGGGCGGCAGACTACGTGTTGCGGAACCGAGAGAATGTGGCGCGTATCTTTATCCATGCTCCAAAGGATTACCGTGTGAAAAAGGTCATGGAGATGTACGGCGACACCGAGCAGGAGGGCAAAAAGAGCATTGCCCGTTCTGACAGCGCCAGAGGGACCTACTACAAGAGCATTTCCGGTCATGTATGGGGCGATCCCCACCAATACGAATTGAGTGTGGACAGTTCTATTGGACCGGAAAAAACGGCGGAGTTGATCTGCGGTTATGTCAGCCACATATAAGCATGATGAAACGGCAGGAGGCTTACCGGTTCCCTGCCGTTTCATTTGTGCTGTATAATTTTAGGCGGTGGCTTTGCGCCGTATGTCCGCATACAGACGCTCTAGGACCAGATCCGGTGTGGTATCCATTACAACAGCAAATTCTTCACAGATTAATTTTTCTGCCAGCTTCAGATATTGGGTATCCACTTGCCCCAGCCGTTTCTTTTGCCGGGCAATTTCTATTTGTCTGACATGGATTTCTTTGATTAAGGAAGCACTGATTTAATCAACGTGTGCAGATTTGCGCCAGAAATTTTCGCTGGCAAGGAAGAAAATCGCAGAAATCCTGGCGGATTTCAAGATTTTCTGACGCAGATCAGCGGAAATTTAAGGCGTAAAGATGTGTGCGGGGATTAAATCAGTGCTTCCTTAAAAGCAGGCAGTCCTCAACCTTGTGGGAAGCAAGCATATCGCGGTAATGGGCGGCTAAGTCCATCGCCTTGCCGGGGCGGAAACCACGGGGTTCCAGCTGGGCAAACAGTTCCAGATAATTGGCCGCTTCGCCGCTGCTGATCAGAGGACGCATGGATGTAACCATATCCACCGGAGTATAGATGATTTCATTGCTGCTGGAAAATACGGCGCGCAGCTTGTAATAATCGCCGAAGTTCCCTCTTACCGGCGGGGGTCCCTCGCTTTCGATTTTGTAAACGCCTCTTTTGTCATTGAGAACCAGTGTTCCAATTCTATACATGGCGGTTAGTCCAGATAGTTCCCGACAGGCTGGGCATTGTTCTGCTTCTTGATTTTGACAATAAGGGACCCGTCGGGCTGTTCGGCCTCTTCAATGATCTTGTACTGCGTTTTGTGGCGGTCCATCTGCCCCTTGTAGGATTCATATTCCTGCTGAACCTGCTGCTTTGCCAATTCCGCAGAAATTCCGTCTTTCAGTTGGAAGTGAATGGTCTGCTCCAAGCAAGCCGCTTTGATGCGTTTCATGATAAAAGGTCCTCCATTTCCTTATATGGGATTATTTTATCAGAAATTTGCACATTTTTCAAAGGGCCTAATTTACAAAATTGTGCGTCGCGCACACAGGGCAATTTGCACAAAAGGAAGGCAGCGGCAAGCAATGCGCCGGTATATACCGGCGCATTGCTTGCTGGTACCACACCTCATATTTCAACTATGCTTCTGTGCCCTCCGGGCAGGGTTCGCATGGAAGCGTCAAAACAAACCGGCTTCCGCCTGCTTCGGCCGCTTCCGCAATCACCGCGCCGCCGTGGTGCTCAGCGATGGCTCGCACCAGCGCCAGCCCCAGCCCCACGCCGCCCTGCTGCCGGGAGCGGGCCTTGTCCACCCGAAAGAACGGTTCAAAAATCTGCTGCCGCAGTTCCTCGGGAATGCCGGGCCCCTGGTCGGTGACTCCCACCCGGACCCATCCGTTTTCACACCGAACCGCAGCTGCCACCTTGCCGCCTGCCTCGCTATATTTGACGGCATTCTCCATCAGATTGAACAACGCCCGATGAAGCAGATGCTTGTTTCCCCACAGCGTGCTGGGTGAAGCGTTCACGGTGATGGATACCTGGCGCTCCTGTGCCAAAGGGGAAACCTCGTCCGCCACAGCTTGTAAAAGCTTCCCTGGGTGAAACGGCTCAAAACTGTCCTCCTGTTCCAGATTGGTCAGTTCCAGCAGACTGCCCACCATAGCGGACAGCCGGTTTGCTTCGCCCTCCATAATCTGAAGCAATTCCTCTGTCTGGGGGGCTTGGAGGCCATTTTTCTTTCGGAACAACCCAATCCGCGTTTTCATGATTGTCAGCGGTGTGCGGAATTCATGGGCGGCGTTCTGGGAAAAATTTTTCTGCATCAAAAAAACCTGGTTCAGCTGCTGGGACATCTGGTTGCATGCCCTGACCAGCTCGGAAATCTCGCTGCTGCTGTCCGCGCTTTGATCTGCCTGGTCAGCTCATTCAGAGAGGTAAGGGCTTTTTTCACCCAATGATCAATCAGGAAAAGCCCGATTGCCAGAATCACAATCATAGCCAGCAGGCTTTGGACGTGAAAGATACGTCTAGCTTGATAGGCAGGTTCAACCGTTTCTGCTACGGGAGAGACGGGAATCTCATTCTCGTCTCTACTCTGGGCGGGAAGAACAAGGGTGGCCTGGATGGTGTCGGCCATCTGGATGGCCGACAGATTGTTGGTCAGCGTCAGCAGGAGGCAGCACAAGGTCAGCAAAGCCGCGCACGCCAAGGTGATACGCAGACGCAAAGATACCGTCCGCTTCATAGCGCCTCCTCCTCGTTCAGACGATAGCCCAGGCCGATCTTGGTTTCAATTGGGTCATGACCCAGACGCTCCCGCAGCTTCCTGCGCAGGGACGAAATGTGCATCCGGATCACGTTGCTGAACGGATCGGCATCCGCCTCCCAGATATGTTCCCAAAGCTCTTCCTGGTTAATCCACTGCCCCTGATGGAGCATCAGATATTCCAGAATAGAAAATTCCCTGGGGGTGAGGGAAACCACTTGCCCCTGAGCAGAGACCTCCCGGGCTCTTGTGTCCAGAGTGAGGTCTCCGGCCCGCACCAGAGTGTTTCTCTGGATATACTCCCGGCGCAGCAGGGTGCGGACCCGGGCCTCCAGTTCTTCCAGATCAAAGGGTTTTGTCAGGTAGTCGTCCGCACCCAGGTCCAGACCAGACACCTTGTCAGACAGACTGGCCCGGGCGGATAGGATCAGCACCTTCTGTTCCGGACGCTCTGCCCGAATCTTCCGCAAAAGATCCAGACCATCCATGCCCGGCAAATTCAAATCGAGGATAACCAGGTCATAGGGATCTACAAACAATTGCTCGTGGGCCTCAGCTCCGTCATAGCAGCGGTCCACCGTATACTTTTCCATCTCCAGGTCCTCTGCAATTCCGTCGCACAAAAGCTGTTCATTCCAGGCACAAAACCCGCGTGAATAGCGGCAAAAGGCGCGCCGCCAGGATGGG
>CAJTVF010000021.1 GCA_910579435.1 uncultured Oscillibacter sp. | reverse complement strand
TGACACCATGCCAGCCACAAAGAACCTCTGCGCCCAGATCAGCTTAGAATTGCATTAGCAACTTTCCGGCATTGTAGAGATGGATGATTACTATGTTGGCGGTCCCTCCCATAACGGAAAGCGCGGTCGGGGAACAGATAAAATCAAGGCTGTAGCAGCAATATCCAAGACGGAGGACGGGATACCCCTGTTCGTCCGGATGAAGGTTGTGACGACTTCAAAGGAAAGACCTTGCATATTGGCCAATGTCATTAAGTTAAGGCTTCCAAGCGCCCCAAGAAAAAGCCCACCACCTTCTTACTGAAAAAGGTGGTGGGTATTTTTTCGGGTCTTACATGCTGTCAAAATGACAAAAATCGTCTGAATTTACTGCCCCATAGCGCGATAGAGGAAGGTGACAATCTGTCCACGGGTGCAGGTAGCGGCGGGAGAGAAGTTGCCGCCGCCTGTTCCGCTGTGATTTCGTTCTCTATCGCCCATGCCACAGCTTGCGCATAGTCTGCATTCGTGTAAAAATCAGCAAATCCGCAAATATATCACTTTTTGCGATTCGAATACCATAGAAAATGGTCAAACTTTCTACGTCTAAAAGGAATATCGATACTCTTTTGATCTAGGAGTTCTTCAATGCAGTCATTAAAAGCAAGATAGTTACAAGTAGTCCGCCATTCTCCAATAGCGGACTTTGTAAGTTTGGGTATATAATAAGGCAGGGCATCTTTCACTACTCTATCAAAAATAGAGTAGTCGTCTCGTTCATAAATTTCTACATTATGATATGTGCAATATTTGGATGCAAAAGAAAAGAGATTGATTTGCCCATTACTTTCGGCAAGTTGACTGACTAATAACGGATCTCCTTGAGAAACCCGAATATCAAAGTCTTGGATACTCAATATCAAATCCACTATTTCAGAAAGGGATATTTTCTTTATATGTGTACTTATGTGGGTGGAATTTGTTAAATCAATGAGTGCAACTTTCATCGCAACCAATTCTCGGTCAACATTCTGGGGAAATCGTTTTAAAACATCATGTATTAAGGTGAAGTTTGAGCCATAGTCTGAAGTTGCAAGGACTTGTTGATGAACATATTCGATATTTTCTCGTGTAAGGGGCAGATAATCTTTTTTGCTGTCAAGATTACGCCCATACGATATTGGTGTACAAGAACTTGATATCATAGATTGTGTTTCTGTTCTCGAACTCTTTTCTTGAGCAACTTTTATTGCTTTTCTAACATACCAATGAGGTCCTCGTTCTCCAAAGGATTCAATGTTAATTCCATTCAGCGACAAATAGTTTATCAATAAGGAACGCTGTTTTCCCTGTGGTATTTCGCCAGTAGAAAGGTCAATCATATAGGGATACTTATTAAGCGGGCCATTTTTATATAGGGCATATTCTTTCCCCTCAATGGTGATGACTGTATCTGCGTCTTTATATCTTTCTATCATTTTATTTTACCACTTCATTTCAAAAGGCCTCGCCAAAAGCCAATGAAAACGCCCAATAGAAATCTCAACATAAATTATCCCTCCGATAAATTTTATATATGTACCCTGTCCCTCCTTGACAAAATCCAAAACTTTCAGATAGCTCTTTTAAATCAATTTTAGCCTATCACGGAAGAAATTGCAATAGCGTTTTCGGGAAAAGTCTGCAAAAACAGACTTTCCATCTTTTTCATTGTCATATCCCGAACTTGTTGATTCTTTCGTGTTATATTTTTTGATTCATGCGGCTTGGGGAAATAGCCGCCTATTTTTATATCATTTTGTAGACAAGTTGAGAATTTTGTTTTCTCTTAACTAAATGGTAGTTTCTGGAAGGCTTTCCCACAGAAAAACAGGGGGTGCAAAAATAGCTTTTACAACGTATTTTGGACAGGTTGCAGTTTGAGCGCAAGCGTAATTCCAGCGAAAAAGGAGAAAACCGACCATTTTCTGGTGCATTGATCAGACATGTTGAAATTTTAGTGAAACGCAAATCTTAAAAGTGGATTTGCCTGCCATTAAGATAAGGCGGCACATTTTTTTGAAAAATCCCGCGATTTTGGCTCTAAAACCGGCCTTTTCAAAAATAGCGCCACGAAGAAGGGCGGGAGTTCAACCCCCATCCCCTCTTTTTTTACGCCGCCACGCGATAGGTGAAGCCAACGAAGCCCTTCACTTTCAGTTTTCGCTTGTCTCGCCGTCCCTCCCGGATGGGGACAGTGTATCGGCTGAGTTCTTGAAGCAGCTTCTCACTGTCGGCGCTGTTCGTCCTGAAATACTCCCGACAAAGGGCTACCGCCATCTTGAAGTTGACGCGGTAGGCATAAACGCCCTCCGGCGGTTGTTTGACAACTGCTTCCCGCACAATTCTGCTTGTGAAGTTGAACATTGTCAGCGCCGCCCATATCTCCTGCTCTGCGAAAGCGTCCCGTTTGCCATGGAGATTCACCAGGCCCAACGTGTACTTCAGGTCACGAAAGCTGGTTTCAATTCCCCAGCGCAGATGATACAGTTCCCGGATGTCCTCCAATGTGAATGTGCGCGGAAGAGACGTGGCGATTGTCTCAAACTCTCCCGTTTCAAGCTGGAACCGGACAATGCGGAGTTTCATTTGATAAGGACTCGGAAAGTCCCAACGCCCCCGGCGCGTCTTTGCGCCCGGTTTGCTTTTTTTCGGGACTTGCAGAAAGATGTAACGCTTCTCTTTATCCTCCTTCGTCTGGGTTGTCGTGATGGTAAAACCGATCTCACAATCCAACTCAAACATGGGCAAACGAGCCACTTCCCGCATGGCGGAGTGGTTCTGTTTAATGCGGATTAAAAAGTCCGTGTTGGGCTTTTCAAGCAGGTGAGCCATCACGTTGTAGCTCTCATATCCGCGGTCTGCGATTATAATTGTTTTTTTGGAAAAATGATTCCTCTTTATCATCTCAATCAACGCACCGATTTCATCCTTTTGCGGCTCCGGCTGGATGAGCGCGTCGTAAAATATCTTGTTGCACAAATCATAAAGCGGGTTTAGGTGTAGTTGATTGTAGCCGTTTGGTGCGCTTTCGTTTTGAACGAATGAGGGAGCTTTAGGGTTGCGCGGGATGTTGACGGAAGTTCCATCTACTGCCAACAGGCGATAACCGCGAAAGTTCCCGCTATCCTCGCAAGAAGCGTTGAATCTCTGGAACACGTCCCGGAATGTCTCCGGGCTGATTTGTGCGCGGCGCTGTGAAATGGCGGCGGGGGTTACGTCAATGTCTGCCCGATGAAGTTCCTTTGCCAAAGAGCCGCCCTCCGCTCCGATTAGCAGACAGATTACGCCAGCCCACGACAATTTGCGATTGCGGGACGGCTGGCCTGCTCCCGTCTTTTCAGCCGCTTTCCTGATTGCATAGTTGAGCGTCTGATTTATAAAATTGATATTCAAATTTGTTTCCTCCGTTGGCTGTACTAGCCGCCGGACGAAAAAAGAACGACAAACGCACGCTCCAAAACATGGGGCATGTCTTTGACGTTCTCGTTCGCTACTAACTATCTAAAAATGTGTTTATGTGAGGCTATTCAAACATGTAAGCTATAAAAATCAATCAAAAATGGAAAACAAATTCAAAATATCAAACGAAATCAAATTCTGTAAACTTAATAAAATGTGGTTATTGTGGTTTATTCAAAAATTTCCATGCGACCGTCCGTCACAACGACTGCGCATAGGGTAGCATATACCGCGCATACGTTCAATATTTTTCGGGATTAGTTTACACTTCGTTTACAATCCCGCTTTAACTTAACGATTTGCCCGGATTTCTGTATGACTGTTAAGGGGACAAATGCCCCGCATTTGCCCCCTTAAGCCCTTAGCTTAATGACATTGGCATATTGGCTGGTCGCTCGACAACGCGGATAGTTCTTAATGAGAGCTTAGATTAGCTCCCCCCTGAATTTGCCCTACTCTATTTTCTTTTCTCCCGGAGCGGGGGCCTCCTCGGGAGGCCCCCGCTCCACTTTTATTTCAGAGATTGGAGAGTCTATATGAAGCAATGGAAATTCGCCGTTTCCTCCGCCGACGAGGCTCCGGCCACTGCACCGATCCTGCTCCAAGGAACGGTGGAGGAAAATCTGCAAACGGCGTCGGATCTGGGCTACGACGCCATTGAGGTCCACACCCGTGAGGACGTGGAGCTGGATTATGAAGCTATCCGGGCCGCTTACCAGCGCACCGGGACACGGATATCCATGGTCATCACCGGGCGGCTGAACACGGAGGGTATGTGCAGCCTAGTGGCCGACGAGCCCTATATCGTCTCCGCCACCATGGACGGAATGCGGCAGTACATCGACATGGCCCAGAAGCTGGGGGCGGGCATTGTCATCGGCTGGGTCAAGGGCAACGTTCCCAAGGGCGGAAAGCGGGAGAAGTACCTGGACCGCCTGGCCAAGAACCTGCGGGTCCTGGCCGCCTACGGCGCGGAGCGGAACGTCAAGCTGAACCTGGAGGTCATCAACCGCTATGAGGTGAACATCTTCACCACGGCGAGGGAAACCATGGACTTCCTGGAGAAGTATCAGCTGGACAACTGCTATGTCCACCTGGACACCTTCCACATGGGCATCGACGAGTGCGATCCGGTAGAAGCCATTCGCCTGTGCCGCGGGAAGCTGGGCTACTTCCATCTGGCGGACAACTCCCGACGCTATCCCGGCAGCGGGCAGTTTGATTTCAGCTGTATTTTAAACGCCCTGGAGGAAATCGGCTACGACGGCTATCTGTCTGTGGAGTGCCTTCCCTGGCCCACCGGCGAGGAGGCGGCGCAAAGAGCCCTCATGTTTCTCAAGGACCTGTCCATGTAACCTCCGATGGACGCGAAAATTTGGCCGCTTGTGCTGGCCCTGATTCTTGGAATCGCGGGTATATTCCTCATCATGACCGTCATGGGAAACAGCGGTATTCTGCCTTCTCCGCTCCCGCTGATGCCCAATTAACCGGAGGCGCTTATGGAAAAAATCGTTTTCTATTTCGCCTGCGTCTGCATCGCTTTTGTTGTGAAGGGTCTGGCGGGCTTTGGCGATCCGCTGATCTCCACGCCGCTGCTGTCCCTAGTCCTGCCCAACAGCGTCATTACGCCGGGCCTTGCTCCGGTGTCCCTGATTCTGAACGCTAATGTGGTCTGGAAAAACCGGGACCACTTCTCCGCCAAGGTCGTCCTGCCCATTGCCGCCTTTGTGCTGCTGGGCATCATCCCCGGCACGCTGCTGCTGAAATTCGGCTCTCCCCAAGGATTGAAGTTGGTTCTGGGCTTGCTGATTATCGGCCTTGGCTTGGAGATGCTGACCCGGAAGCCCGGCGCGAACGCAAAGCCCAACGTATATATTCGAGCGGCGGCCTCCTTTTTTTCCGGCCTGACGGCGGGCCTGTTCGGCATCAACCTGTTGTTTCTCGCCTATATGGAACGGGTGGCCGTCGAGCGGAAGGAGTTCCGGGCCAACGCCTGCTTCATTTTCCTGCTGGATAACGTATTCCGCATGATTCTGCTGCTGGCGGAGGGCATGTATGGGCAGGAAAGCATCCTGCTTTCCATCGTGGCGCTTCCAGCTGCGGCGGCTGGAATGGCGCTGGGAGCGCTGCTGGACAAACGGATCAGCGATGGATTTTCACGCCGGATTATCATTTATGTCTTTATTTTGGGAGGCGTCAGTACAACGATTTACGCATTGCTGCAATTGCTTTAAACCACAGATTTGGAAAGGAAGAAAACCTGATGAATGAAAAAGATATCAAGGTTCTTGCGGCTGAAATCCGGCTGGAGACGCTGAAGGTGATCCACAGCCGGGGCTTCGGCCACGTAGGCGGGTCCTTGGACTTGGCAGACCTGATGGCGGTGCTGTACGGCGAAGTCATGAAGTTCGACCCGAAGAACCCCCGCTGGGAGGACCGGGACTGGCTGGTTTTGAGCAAGGGCCACGCGGGACCTGTGGCCTACGCCACCTTCGGCCTGATGGGCTTCTATCCCATGGAAGACGCGTACACCTTGAATCAGCCGGGGACCAAGTTCCCCAGCCACACGGACCGCAAGCTCACCCCCGGCGTGGATCTCACCACCGGCTCCCTGGGCCAGGGCGTCTCCACCGCCACCGGCGCGGCCCTGGGCAATAAAATCGATGGTCGAGACAGCACGGTTTACTGCGTCATCGGCGACGGCGAGGCCGACGAGGGCCAGGTCTGGGAGGGCTTCCACTTTGCCTATGCCCACAAGCTGGACAATATCATCTACTTCATCGACAACAACGGATATGGCCGTTGCCTCCTTTTGGGCATGAAAAAAACACGATTGTCAAATCGTGTTTTTTTCTGGATGTTCGATTTTGTCACAAAGGAAAGAATTTAGGGTAACTGCACAATAAAATGTTGTTTTCAGTCTTGTCCTTTATCGGTAACGTCCTTATTGATTGTTTAGATTGTACAAACTTGCTTTTGGATATGAACCTACTATAACACATTTTCCGGCTTATTCAACAATATTTTCCATTTTTCACTGGATTATTGTAGATTGGTGTAATCTCATTTTTCGAACTGTCTTATCAAAAAACGGGACCCTTCTTTTGCTCAGCACCTTGCAATGTCTACGTTTTAGAAATTGAACGACCCTACCCAATCTGAACAAATTGTTGTCAGTTGTTCGGATTGGATAGGGGTGTTTTTTACCTGTAGCCCTTGTATTTCAAGGGCTACAGGCTTTTTCAACTTCGGATGCCATGTAACACTGGTCAAGGGCAAACAAGTCAAATCAGAATGCAAAACGGTGTAAATAGCGGGATTCGAATCCCTGCTGGCATCACCTATATCAGCCTTAGGCTTTGCAATCTATGACGTTCTCCTCTACCTAACATAGCGTTAGGCTCATTAACGCACAGTGTGAATGTTGGCAATTGTAAAATTCTATGTATAAATCCACCCTATGTCTAGAATCTGTTTTGGATATATAGTGTATGAGAGTCTGCTTAATAACAAAGATAATACAACTGAGGATGCGAAGGTAAATGAGTAGATAGATGTGGCTGAAATGTGAAACTTTGATTTTAACATCTATTACAGATAGGTTGCTTTTCTTCTAAGGAAACGCTGATTTAATTCCCCCAAATGATAAAAGATGTGATAAAATAAGGGAAAGGGGGCGTGGGGTATGAAACAGGAAAGTTTTAGCGATATGGAATACAGATGCCGGAAAAAGAAAACAAAACGGGAAGAATTTCTGGAAATCATGGACGAGATCATCCCATGGGAGGAATGGGTATCGCTGGTCGTCCCCCACTATCCAACCGGGAAACGCGGCCGTCCGCCGATTGAGATAGAAACCATGCTGCGGATGTATCTGCTGCAATGCTGGTTCAGCTTATCCGATGAAGGAGTAGAGGACGCAATTTATGACAGCTATGCCATGCGCAAATTTATGGGGATCAACTTTTTCGAGCAGGATGTTCCGGACGCCACGACCCTGCTGCACTTTCGGCATCTGTTGGAGGAGAAGGGCATCGGCAAGCTGTTTTTTGACGCAATCAACCGCTGCCTGGAACGGGCTGGACGGATGATGCGGGGCGGCAGCATCGTAGACGCCACACTGATCAGCGCACCCAGCTCTACAAAAAACGCGGAGAAAAAACGGGATCCAGAGATGCACTCGGTGAAGAAGGGAAACCAATGGCATTTTGGTATGAAGTGCCACACCGGCGTGGATGCCGGGAGCGGCTTTGTCCACACAGTGGAGGCCACTGCCGCCAATGTCCACGATGTCACTATAGCGGCAAGGCTTCTGCGGGAAGATGATAAGGCGGTTTACGGGGACAGCGCCTACCTTGGGATAGAGAAACGGGAAGAAATCAAAAGCAATCCGCAGCTTTCTGCCATTGAATACCGCATCAACCGCAGGCCGGGCCGGTTCCCCAGGGTTTCAGACAATGCCATTGACTGGGAGCGGCATATTGAAAACCGAAAATCTGCCGTACGCTGCAAGGTGGAGCATCCCTACAGGATTGTGAAGAACATTTTCGGTTTTCGAAAAACCGTTTACCGGGGTCTGAGAAAAAATCTTAACCGATTACACGTTCTCTTCGCCAGCGCAAATCTGTACATGCTTGCCAGGGCGGGCGGTTCCCTATGCCCCGCCTAAGGTTTTTGCGCCCTTCGACCGGGCTGGGACTGGAAAAGCGAGGAATTCATCCCCAAATATGGCCCTTTATTGGACGTTTTTATTACCTTCGTTTGTTTGCCTGGCTTTTACCTGCTTTAATCAGTGCTTCCTTAAAAACCATCGAGAAGGAGCCCTTTTATGGAACTGCAAGCCATGTATCAGGCCCTGGGCGTCAGCCCGGCTGTTTACCGCTATGGAGAGGCGGCGCTGGAGCGCCTCCGGGACCGCTTTGCCGCCATCGACCGCACCGCCGAGTACAATCAGGCCAAGGTCCTCCGCGCCATGCAGGAGAACCGGGTCAACGCCACCCACTTTGCCGCCACCACCGGCTACGGCTACGACGACGAGGGCCGGGACAACCTGGAACGGGTCTACGCCGCCGTCTTCCGCACGGAGGCCGCCCTGGTCCGGCCCCAGATTACCTGCGGCACCCATGCCCTCACCGTGGCCCTGTCCGCCAACCTCCTGCCGGGGGACGAGCTGCTCTCTCCCGTGGGGGCCCCCTACGACACCCTGGAGGAGGTCATCGGCATCCGGCCCGGCAAGTGCTCCTTGAAGGAGTACGGCGTCACCTACGCCCAGGCGGACCTGCTGGCGGACGGCGGCTTCGACTACGAGGCCATCCGCTCCAAGATCAACAGCCGGACCAAGCTCATTACCATCCAGCGCTCCAAGGGCTACGCCACCCGGCCCAGCTTTTCCGTGGAGCAGATCGGGGCGCTTATCTCCTTCTGCAAGTCCGTGAAGCCGGACGTGAAGGTCATGGTGGACAACTGCTACGGCGAGTTTGTGGAGACCCGGGAGCCCTCGGACCTGGGGGCCGACATGGTGGTGGGGAGCCTCATCAAAAACCCCGGCGGGGGCCTGGCCCCCATCGGCGGGTATATCTGCGGAACAAAGGAGTGCGTGGAGCGCTGCGCCTACCGCCTCTCCGCCCCCGGCCTGGGGCAGGAGGTGGGGGCCAACCTGGGGCTCATGCCCGCCTTTTACCAGGGCCTTTTCCTGGCCCCCACGGTGACGGCGGGGGCGCTGAAGGGGGCGGTCTTTGCCGCGAACCTGTACGAGGGCCTGGGCTTCCCCTGCGTGCCCAACGCCTCGGAGGACCGCCACGATATCATTCAGGCGGTCACCCTGGGGAGCCGGGAGGCCATGCTGGCCTTCTGCAAGGGCATCCAGGCCGCCGCGCCGGTGGACAGCTACGTCACCCCGGAGCCCTGGGCCATGCCGGGCTATGACAGCGAGGTGGTCATGGCCGCCGGGGCCTTCGTGCAGGGAAGCTCCATCGAGCTCTCCGCCGACGGGCCCATCCGGCCCCCCTACGCCGTGTACTTTCAGGGAGGGCTCACCTGGCAGCACGCGAAGCTGGGCATTTTGCTGAGCCTTCAAAAGCTGGTGGAGGCGGGCCTTGCCCGCCTGCCGGAGTGAGGGGGACTGGACAATGAGACTGCAAAGCGCTATTTTTGATATGGACGGAACACTGGTGGATTCCATGCCCATGTGGCGGAGCCGGGCGGAGAGTCTGGTCCGGAGCCACGGCGCCGTCCCGCCGCCGGACCTGAACAGCCGGGTCAATTCCCTGTCCGTCCTGGAGGGCGCCGCCTTGTGCAAGGAGCTCTGCGGCCTCCCCGGCACGCCGGAGGAGCTGGCGGCGGAGGTCTGGGGCCAGATCGAGCAGTTCTACCGCCGGGACGTCCGCCCCAAGCCGGGGCTGGTCCCCTTCCTCTCCATCCTGAAGATGGAGGGGGTCTGGATGTACGTGGCCACCGCCACGGACCGCCCCCTGGCGGAGGCGGCTCTGAAAACCGCGGGCATCGACGGCTTCTTCCGGGGAATCATCACCACCCGGGAGGCGGGCCAGGAGAAGCGGGAGGGGCCGGAGATCTATGAGCGGGCCCTGCGCCGCCTCCGGTCTAACAAGAAGGACACTGTGGTCTTCGAGGACGCCCTCTACGCCCTGCGGACGGCGAAGGAAGCGGGCTTCCGCACGGCGGCGGTGTACGACCCCTCGGAGCCGGGCCAGGAGGAAATGCGCCGTTTGGCGGAGTATTATATCCGGAGCTTCGAGGAGCTGACGGAGCTGGGATAGGCCGGGCACGCCGCCTGAGAAGCCGCGGGAAAAACCGTAGTTCTTCCAGGATTGCGTTTGGAGAAGAAAACATAAGCGGTACATGGAGTCGACTCCATGTACCGCTTATTTCCATTTATCCTGCGAACGCCCACGAAGGGCGGGCCGGAAATTCCCTCACTCCTCCGAGGGCGGGATTACCACGATGGAGGGCGGCTCCGCCGGTTCCACCGGGGTTTCCGGCTCCGCCGGGATTTCGGCGGGCCCCGTTGCCGGGGTGCTGGGCTCCTGCGTGCTGGGAGGCGTGGCGGGCTCCTGCTCCGCCGGCGTGGCGGGAATGCCGGGAACGGCGCCGCTGGTTTCCGGCGCTTCCTCCTTGGGCGGTCCCACCAGGATCAGGCGGTCCCGGTGCTTGTAGTCGCTGATGGCCTCCACGTCGCTGGACAGCAGGGCTCCGCTGCCGTCAAAGATGTTCCGGTAGGTCCTTACCCGGTAGCCGGTGTAGGGGGTCACCTTCACCTGCCGCTGGCCGGGGGCCAGGGAGGGGTCCAGCTGCTCCACCTCTTCAAAGGGGGTGGTGGAGAGGGTCTCATAGGTCATTTTCACCGTCAGGTCGTCGGTCCTGGTGCCCCAGAGCTGAACGGTGAGGTAGCCCTTATCGTACTTTGCCACAATCTTGACAGGGTACTTGGTGTTGTTGGTGAACTTGTAGTCCGGCCCGCCCCAGGAGACCGTGGCGTCCATGCCCCGGGTGATGTAGGCGGGAATGTAGCGGTGGGCGTAGCGCTCGGTAATCTCCATATTGGCAAGCAGACAGGCGTAATACAGGGTGGAGGAGGGCTGGCACACGCCGCCGCCGATCTCGTCCACGGTCTCCCCCTGGACGTAGGCGGGGGCGGCCTTGTAGCCCTTGGCCTCCGTCCGCTGGCCCACGGTCTCGTTGTAGGAGAAGACGTCCCCGCTGTTCATCACCGTGCCGTCGAAGGCAGCGGAGGACAGCTTCACGTTGCTGACCCGGGCGGCGGTTCCCCCCACGTGGGTGGTGCACTCCCCCAGCAGGTCCCGGAAGAGAACGGCTTTCAGCTCCTCCGCCGTGATTTCCGGCTCCTGAATGTCGGCGGGAACGGAGACGGTCTCTCCGGGGGCGGCGGCGGTCAGAACCCGCTGGGCGGAAACCGTGTCAAAGGAGGCCCCCCGCTTTTCCGGAAGGATGTCCCCGGTGGCCTGGTCATAACGGGCGTTTTCCATCTCGCCGGAGACGGCCTCATAGACCGCCTGGATGGACAGGGGCGCGGCGGGACGGGTAGCGGCGTCCACCTGGAGCTCCGTCTCCCCGCTGGCGGCGGCGTTCTCCAATGCCAGGGCCAGCCCCTCCTCTCCCACGGAGCGGCCGTTGGCCTCTTTCGTCAGCAGGAGCTCATCGTCCTGGACGCTGAAGCTGCCGTCCACCGGCTCCAGGGCCAGGGCCTCCGCCAATCCGGCGACGCCCTCCCGGAAAATCTCCTCGTCACGGTCCTGGGCGGTCAGGCTGTCCCCCTCGCTGCCGGTGAGGATAGACAGCACCCGGGCCCCCCGGCTGAGGAAGGGGGCGGCGGTCTGCTGGTCAAAACAGCGCTGGGCAATGGCGGGGCACTGCCCGGCGGTGTAGCCCAGCTCTCCCAGGGTGATGGAGGCGCCTCCGGCCTCCGGAATCCAGCCCTCCGCCTCCGCCGTCTGCACGGTGGAGACGGAAAGGGTCCGCCCCGGCAGGGCTCCGGCCAGCACCTGGCCCGCCTGCTCCACGGTGAGGCCGCCTACGTTGATGCCGCTGATGGTTTCCTTCGGATAAAACACGGTCCGGGACCCGGCCCAGGCGCAGAGCCCGGCGTAAGCCCCCGCCATAATGGCGGCGGTGAGGGCCAAAGCGATGAACACCGGCGCGGTGGAAACCTTCTTCACCTGCGTGCCGCCGGCCTTGACTTCATTTGTCAGCTGTCCCATGAAGCCCCTCCTTTTCGGCCACACACACGGGCCGTTTCTCTCTCTTGGGTATTCTAACACAGATTCTTGGAAAAAGTGATTACAATATAGTAACAAGAATGACGATCACCCGGCGGCCCCGTTCCCCGGCCGCCGGGGAATGCGGATGGTCATGACGATTTCCTCCTCTGTGTCCTCCCGGAGGCACTTGGCCTCCACCCCTGCGTCCCGGACGATGCGCAGTCCCCGGTCCACGCTGTTCAGGAACAGCCGCACGTCCTTCAAAATGTACGTCCGCCGGCCCGCCGGGGCCGCCGCCTGGAGCTCCTGGAGCCGCCGCTCCACATGCTGCTCCGTCTGGGCCACGTTCCAGCCCCGGTCCGCCGCCCGCCGGGCCATGGCCAGCCGTTCCTCCTGGTCCTCCAGCCGGAGGAGGGCCCGGGCGTGGCGCTCCGTCAGCCCTTTTTCCAGCAAAAGCGCCTGGCAGGCCGGGGACAGCCGGAGGAGCCGCAGCTTGTTGGCCACCGCCGAGGCCGAGCGGCCCAGCTGGGCCGCCGCCTCCTCCTGCGTGGCCTTGGTCCTTCGGAGGTAGTCCGCGATGGCCGCGGCCTCCTCGAAGTAATGGAGGTCCTGCCGCTGCAAATTTTCTACCAACGCCAGCAGGGCGGATTCCCGCTCGTCCACCTCCGCCTCCACACAGGGCACCGCCGCCAGCCCCGCCAGCCGCGCCGCCCGGAGCCGCCGCTCCCCCGCCACCAGCTCCCAGCCGTCGGGCCTCCGCCGGACCACCAGGGGCTGCACCACGCCGTGGCGGCGGATGGACGCCGCCAGCTCCCGCAGGGCCCCCTCGTCAAACAGCCGCCGGGGCTGGCGTGGGTTGGGGCGGATGGATTCCACCTCCAGCCGCAGCACCCGCTTTTCCTCTCCCATGGGAGCGCCTCCTTCCAATTTGTCCCATTCTATAGCCGCCGCAGCTGAACAGAATCCAATGAATTCTTTTCAACCCAGCGCCGCATAGCGGCGCTGGGAGGCCGCTATGCGGCCTGCTGCGGTAGACTTCATAAGAAGCGCATACGCGCTTTGCGCGCCGGCGGGCCGGCGGCCCGCCGGTTGAAAAGGAGTTATGACACCTTTTCAACTGCGTTTACTATACCGGAACGGCGGCAAAAATGCAGGGGGAATCTGTCGGCGCCGGGAAATACGGCTTGCGCTGGTAGGGAAAACCCGGTATAATATGGACAAGGAGGTGCTGTTTATGGGTACTGAAAAAGAACGCAGGGACACGCAAAAGGCTTTGCTGTATGACCTCCGCCTGATTTTTAGCACCGGGGAAAAGGAGAATTACACAAGGCAGGAAATCCTGGACTTGTTGGACAAGATCGCCCTGGCCAAGGACCAGGAGTAAGCAGCCGAAAGGCCCGGCGGGATCTACCCGCCGGGCCTTTCTCTTCTTTTCATCCGGGATAAAGGCTTCGCGTCCGGCGAAGACTGGCACTCCGCTCAAAAATCCGCTCAGACCTTCTGATTCTTCTTGGGATGGGCGATGGTCATGCAGCCCTCGATGGCCAGAATGACCGCCAGGACCACCAGCAGGATGCCCAGAATGGCCTGGACATAGGGGCCCCAGTCCGCGCCGCCGGCGGAGATGACCGCAATCTGGTTTTTAGTGTTGACCAGCAGGGAGCAGATGGTGACGATGATCATGAAGCCCATGGGAAGCAGGAACATCTTGTTGTTCTTGCCAATGTTGCCCAGCCAAGTGGCCACCGCCAGCAGGCCCAGGCCCGCCAGCAACTGGTTGGCGGAGCCAAACAGCGCCCAAATCTTCTCATAGCCGTTCAGGCCCAGCAGCACGCCCAGAATCACCGTGATGATGGTGGAGACGTACATATTGGACAGGACCTTCTTGTAGCCGGTGACGTTCTCCGGGGTCTCGCCCTTGCTGGAGTCCAGCCAGAACTCCTGGAACATGAACCGGGCCAGACGGGTGGCGGTGTCCAGGGAGGTCAGGCAGAAGGCGGAGTAGGTCAGCACCAGCAGGGTGTAGAGGATGCTGTAGGTGCCGGGGATGGAGTCGTCAATCATGTGGGCCAGGCCGCCGCCGAAGATGGCGGTGGCGCCCGCCAGGGCATTGTCGGGGTTGGCCGCGTTCCAGCTGTAGGCATAGGCCACGGCGCACAGGGTCAGGATGGCCAGGACGCACTCCAGCAGCATGCCGCCGTAAGCGATGGGCTTCGCGTCGGTCTCCTTATCCAGCTGCTTGGAGGTGGTGCCGGAGGAGACCAGGGAGTGGAAGCCTGAGATTGCGCCGCAGGCGATGGTGGTGAACAGGACGGGGAAGATGGGGTTGCCCGCGCCGGTGTCGGGGTTGGTGACCACGAAGGTGTTCACCGCGGCCATGCTCCCCATGTCGGGCCGGGCCAGCACCACGGCGATGACCGCCAGGGCCAGCATGGCGTACAGCAGGAAGGAGCTCAGGTAATCGCGGGGCTGGAGCAGGATCCACACGGGGGTGACGGAGGCGATGGCGATGTAAATGCCGCAGATCCACATCCAGGCGTCCTTGCTCAGGTAGATGGGGTGGAAGTTCATGCCGATGGCGATGATCACCACGATGGCGATGACGCCGATGACGCTGGCCACGCTCATGGGGGCGTTCCGGCGGTACACCAGGAAGCCGAAGACAATGGCGATGGCGATGAACAGCAGGGACACCATGGCGACCCGGGCGTTGGCCTCGGAAGCGGCGTAATCCACCGCGCCGGACTCCGTGAAGACGGCGCCGAAGGTGCCGGCCACGATGGAGGCGAAGGCCGCCACCACCAGGATCAAGGTCAGGTAGGCGAAGATCAAAAACAGCATCTTGGCCCGCTTGCTCATATTGGTGGAAATGATTTCGCCGATGGACTTGCCGTCGTGGCGGACGGAGGCGAACAGGGCGCCGAAGTCATGGACGCCGCCGAAGAAGATGCCGCCGATGAGAATCCACAGCGTGCAGGCAAGCCAGCCGAAGCCCGCCGCGCCGATGGGGCCGGTGATGGGGCCCGCGCCGGCGATGGACGAGAAGTGGTGGCCCATCAGGATGGGGGCCTTGGCGGGGACGTAGTCGATGCCGTCCTCCAGTGCGTGGGCAGGGGTGGGCTTGTCAAGCTCGCCGACGCCCCACTGCTTGCACAGCCAGCGGCCATAGAGCACATAGCCGGCGACCAGCACAGCGACGCTGATGATGAGAAGTACTAATCCGTTCATGAAAACACTCTCCCTCTTTCATGAGTCTCGTTTGCGGGGGAAATCCCCCAGGTTCATTTGGAGGCGAAATTGGCCTCCAGGGTCTTGCGGGCCCCTCTCCCGGCTGGATTGGAGAGAAAGCTCCGCGTGGAACATTCCATTGCTGCTATATGAAACTCCATCCAGCCATGGAGCGACAGCCGGTAGTTTTTGTGGAAGCGGGTCTTTTTCAAAACCTTCTTCGCCTCCGGGTCGATGGTCTCCGCCAGGACCACCAGGGTGACGAAGGAGCTCATATGCTCCTTGTGGGGGCGGATGGCGGCCAGGCCCGCCTTCAGGGTCCGCTCCGTCAGGGCCTTGGCCCCGGCGGCGTCCAGGTGCTCCGTCACGTAAAAATAGGTGTAGTCGTGCTGCTCCGTGGCGTAGAACTGCTTATCCCGGCGGACCAGGTAGTGCTCATCCCGCAGAAAGTAGTGGGCCGCGGCGGGGAAGGAGCCGCCCTCCTCCGTCTCCACGTCCCGGGTGAGGTCGTAGTTGTGGGAATAGGCGTTCAGCAGCTTCTCAAAGCATTCCTGGGGGGTTCTCTCCATACCGGCCTCCGCTTCGTCAGTCCAGACCCGCCGTTTTCCAAAGAAAACGGCGGCGAAGGGGGCGCCCCCTTCATGGAGCTCCTGAAAGAACCCCAGCTTGCGAACGCATTATACACCCTCTCCGGCAATTTGTTAAGAGGGTTTGAACAAATTTGTGTACAATTTGTGAATGAGCCCAAAGGAATTGTGGGTTTCGCCAAGAAAAGCGGAAGGAGACCGGAACAACAAACGTCAAAACAGACAATTTTCATCCGTTTTCTTTGTCGGTTTTGACGAACATTTTGGCGAGCTTGTCCCGGAGAGGCGGCCTCAGTCCTGGAGGGTGTTGATGAGATGCTTCATGTGGATGCTCATGGCGCAGCGGGCCCCCTCCTCGTCCCGCTTCAGCAGAAAGGCCAGGATGGTCCGGTTGTCCCCCAGGGCGATGTCCTGCATCCGCTGGCGGCTGGGGGAGATTTGCAGGATTTCATCCACGGCGCTGTTGATGATGGGATAGAGCCGCCGCATATACTCGTTGTGGGACGCCTTGATAATGGCCCAGTGGAACTCCTGGTCCGCCAGGGGCCAGTTGCCTCCCTCGGCGGCGATGCGCTCCACCCGCTCCGCCTTCCTGCGGATCTGCTCCAGCTCCTCGTCGCCGGCCCGCCGGCAGGCCAGGGCCACGGTGGCGGGCTCAAAAATCAGCCGCATTTCAAAGAGGTCCTTGGCCCGCACCCGGGACCGGACCCCCGCCAGGGCCGTCAGGTCCATCCCCGGGGCGGGAAGGCTCTCCGCCACGAAGGTGCCCTTGCCCCGCCGGATATCCAGCACGCCCTGGGCCACCAAAAAGGAGATGGCCTCCCGCAGGGTGGTGCGGCTGACCCCCATGGCCCCGCTGAGTTCGTTCTCGTTGGGCAGCTTGCTGCCGGAAGGGTAGCGGCGTTCTTCCACAATCCACTCGTAAAGCCGGTCCGCCGTCTGCTCGGACAGCTTGGCGCGTTTGCCTTCCATCGTATTCCTCCATCCTCCGGCAAACCTGCCGGGCGCTTGTCTGTTTCATCGGAATTTTACCATAAGAGTACTATACCGTCTTTTGCCGGAAAAAACAAGAAGGCACTTGACATGGGATATGATTTAGTATAAAATGACATCATACAACATCGACATAAAATAGACAACTTGTTTACTAGTTTTTGGAAGGAGGGGTCCGCTTGACCGCCTTGGAGCGCTTCCCCCGCCGCCTGACCCTGGTCACCGGGCACTACGGCACGGGAAAGACCGAGTTTTCCGTGAACCTGGCCCTGGCCCTGGCGGCGGAGGGGGCCCGGACCGCCCTGGCGGACCTGGACATCGTGAACCCCTACTTCCGCAGCCGGGAGCAGCGCTGCCTGCTGGAGGCGGCGGGGGTCCGGCTGATCGCCGCCGCCCAGGCCCTGGCCGACGCGGACGTGCCCGCTCTCCCGGCGGAGCTCCACGCCCTGCTGGAGGACCGGACGGTCCGGGGGGTGCTGGATATCGGCGGAGACCCCTCCGGGGCCCGGGTGCTGGCCCGCTACCGGGCCAGGATTCTGAAGGAGGATTACCAGCTCCTCTACGTGGTCAACGCCCGCCGCCCGGAGGTCCGCACGGCGGAGCGGTCCGTGGAGTACTTACGGGGCATCGAGGCCGTGACGGGCCTGCGCTGCACGGGCCTGGTGAACAACACCCACCTCTGCGGCGAGACCGCGCCGGAGGACGTCCGGGAGGGCGCCGCACTGGCGGAGGAGGCGTCCCGGCTCGCCGGCGTTCCCGTCGTCTGCCACGCGGCGGAGGCCCGGTTTCAGGACCAGCTCAGGGATTTGCCCCTGTTTCCCATAGAGATCAAAATGAAAAAACCCTGGGAATAAGCAGATCAAGAGGAAAGGAGATTTTGCACCATGGCAATCCACCTCACCTTCCGCCAGGACCGCTGCAAGGGCTGCGGGCTCTGCGTCACCGCCTGCCCCAAGCACATCCTGGCCCTGGAGGGCGGCGCCAACGTGAAGGGCTATCACCCCGCCGCCTGTACGGACGAAGCCGCCTGCATCGGCTGCGCAAGCTGCGCGAAGATGTGCCCCGATTCCATCATCACCATCGAAAAAGACTGAAAGGAGCCGCGTCCCATGAAACGAGAAATCTGGAAGGGCAGCGAGGCCATCGCTGAGGCCGCCATCCGGGCGGGCTGCCGCTGCTTCTTCGGCTATCCCATCACGCCCCAGAACGAGATCCCCGAGTACATGTCCCTCCACATGCCCCAGAGCGGGGGCGTGTTTGTCCAGGCCGAGTCGGAGCTGGCCGCCGTCAACATGGTATACGGCGCGGCGGCCTCCGGCGTGCGGGCCATGACCTCCTCCTCCTCCCCCGGCGTCAGTTTGAAGCAGGAGGGCGTCAGCTATATGGCGGCGTGCCAGCTGCCCGCCGTGATCGTCAACGTCATGCGGGGCGGGCCGGGCCTGGGGTCCATCCAGCCCGCCCAGGGAGATTATTTCCAGGCCACCCGGGGCGGCGGCAACGGCGATTACCGCACCGTGGTCCTGGCCCCCGCCAACATCCAGGAGGCGGTGGACCTGACCCAGGAGGCGTTTGACATCGCCGACCAGTACCGCAATCCCGTGGTGATTCTGGCGGACGGCCTCATCGGCCAGATGATGGAGCCCATTGTCTGGAAGGAGCGCACGCCCCGTCCGCTCCCGGAGAAAACCTGGGCCGCCTGCGGCCGGGGTGACCGGGACCACAGCAACTTCATTACCTCCCTGCTGATCGACGCGCCCGCCTGTGAGGCCCACAACCTGGTTTTGGCCAAGAAGACGGCGGAAATGGAGAAGAACGAGTGCCGCTGGGAGGAGATCCTGCTGGACGACGCCGAGCTGGTGGTCGTTGCCTACGGCACCCCCTCCCGGGTGGCCCAGACCGCCGCGGAGAACCTGCGCAAGCAGGGCGTCAAGGCCGGCGTGTTCCGCCCCGTCACCTTGTGGCCCTATCCCTACGCCCGTCTGCGGGAGATTGCCGCCCTGGAGCGGGTGAAGGTCTTCCTGGACGTGGAAATGAGCCTGGGCCAGATGCTGGACGACGTGAACCTGGCCGTGGCGGAGCGGAAGCCCGTGCGGTTCTATGGGCGCTGCGGCGGCGCCATTCCCCATGTGTCCGAGGTGGAACAGGCGGCCCTGGAGGCCTGGAAGGAGGTCAAGTGAGATGACGGCGATTTATCAGAAGACGAAGGGCCTCCAGGATACGGAGCTCCACTACTGCCCCGGCTGCGCCCACGGCATCGTACATAAGCTCATCGGCGAGGTGCTGGAGGAAATGGACGCCCTGGGGACCGCCATCGGCGTCTGCCCCGTGGGCTGCGCCGTCTTCGCGGGGAACTACTTCTCCTTTGACACCATCGAGGCCGCCCACGGCCGGGCCCCGGCGGTGGCTACCGCCGTGAAGCGGACCCATCCCGCCCAGCCCGTCTTTACCTATCAGGGCGACGGCGATCTGGCCTCCATCGGCGCGGCGGAGATTGTCCACGCCGCCATGCGGGGGGAGAAATTCACCACCATCTTTATCAACAACGCCATTTACGGCATGACCGGCGGTCAAATGGCCCCCACCACCCTCATCGGCCAGAAGGCCACCACCGCCCCCCTGGGCCGCGCCAAGGAACAGGCGGGCATGCCCATCCGGGTAGCCGAGATGCTGTCCACCCTGGACGGCTGCGTCTACGCCGAGCGGGTCTGCGTCACGGACATCCCCCACCTGAATAAGACGAAAAAGGCTCTCAAAAAAGCCTTCCAGCGGCAGATGGCCGGGGACGGCTTCACCTTCGTGGAGGTTCTGGCGGCCTGTCCCACCAACTGGGGCATGGAGATCGACGAGGCCAACCAGTGGCTGATGGAGAACATGGCGGCTTACTACCCCCTGGGCGTCATCAAGGATACGGAGGCGATGTAAGATGAAGAAGGAAGTCATTCTGTCCGGCTTCGGCGGCCAGGGCGTCATGTCCATCGGCAAGAACCTGGTGGAAGCCGCCGTGGCGGAAGACCTGGAGGCCTCCTGGGTCCCGTCCTACGGGCCGGAGATGCGGGGCGGCACCGCCAACTGCACGGTCATCATCAGCGACGAGCGGATCGGCGCGCCCCTGGTGGAGCGGCCCAGCGAGGTGGTCGCCATGAACCGGGCGGC
This sequence comes from uncultured Oscillibacter sp., assembly GCA_910579435.1. Lineage (GTDB taxonomy): Bacteria > Bacillota > Clostridia > Oscillospirales > Oscillospiraceae > Oscillibacter. The sequence continues at coordinate 15,420 of CAJTVF010000021.1, read as the reverse complement.
CCTGGCGAAGTTCGAGCCCGCCGCGGCCCCCGGCGGCACGGTGTTCGTCAACAGCAGCATCATCCCCGACAAGGTGGCCCGGGAGGACGTGAAGGCCGTCTATGTCCCCTGCGACGAGATCGCGGCGGAGCTGGGGAACGCGAAGGTAGCCAACATGGTGATGCTGGGGGCCTACATAGCCGCCACCGGCGCGCTGAAGCAGGAGACCATCGAGACCATGATTGCCGAGATGTTTACCGGCAAAAAGGCGAAGCTGGTCCCGCTGAACCTGGAGGCCCTGAAGCGGGGCATGGAGTGCGGAAAGCCCGCCTGAGGAAATAATACCGGCAGGGGAGGGGGGTGGCCCCTCCCCGTTTCATTGCCTGGCGGCGGGCCGCGAAAAACCCATTGACTTTGCCCCCTGGCAAGCATATAATCATTTAAAGCACAAAACCGGACCCGGCTCGCGCCCCGCCCGGCAGGGGGCCGCCCCCCAATACAGAAAACAGGAGAGTGTTTACCATGCTGGATATCAAAATCACGAAAAACACCGCCCCCAAGGCCAAGCCCGCCGATGAGAGCAAGCTGGGCTTCGCCAAGATTTTCACAGACCACATGTTCCTGATGGACTATACTGACGGGCAGGGCTGGCACGACCCCCGCATCGTCCCCTACGCCCCCTTCCCCATGGACCCCGCCACCGTGGTGTTCCACTATGCCCAGGAGCTTTTTGAGGGCATGAAGGCCTATCGTTCCGTGGACAATACCATTCAGCTCTTCCGTCCGGAGTGCAACGCCCAGCGGATGCAGGATTCCTCCGACCGCATGTGCGTCCCCCAGATCCCCGTGGACGATTTCGTCCAGGCCGTGAAGGCCCTGGTGGAGATTGAGAAGGACTGGGTGCCCCGCGCCGACGGCGCCTCCCTGTACATCCGCCCCTTCGTCTTTGCCACCGACGTGGGGCTTGGCGTCCACGCCAGCAAGCACTACACCTTCTGCGTCATCTGCGCCCCCTCCGGCGCTTACTACGCCGAGGGCATCGACCCGGTCCGCATCTATGTGGAGGACGAGTACATCCGCGCCGCCCCGGGCCTGACGGGCTTCACCAAGTGCGGCGGCAACTACGCCGCGTCCATCAAGGCCGGCGAGCTGGCGGAGCGGAAGGGCTTTGCCCAGGTGCTGTGGCTGGACGGCGTGGAGAAGAAGTACGTCGAGGAAGTGGGCAGCATGAACATCCTGTTCAAGATCGACGGGAAAATCTACACCGCCGCCTGCACGGGCACCGTGCTGCCCGGCGTCACCCGGCGGAGCTGCATCGAGCTGCTGCGCGACTGGGGCTATGAGGTCGTGGAGGGACCCCTGGCCATCGCGGACGTGATGAAGGCGGGGCATGAGGGCAAGCTGGATGAGGTCTTCGGCACCGGCACCGCCGCCGTGGTCTCCCCGGTGAAGGAGCTGGACTGGAAGGGAGACAAGGTCTTCATCAACGACGGGAAGATCGGCCCCGTGACCCAGAAGCTCTATGACACCATGACCGGCATGCAGTGGGGCAAGATCCCCGATACCAAGGGCTGGATCGTCCCCGTGTGCAAGGGCTGAGGCGCATCCGGAGTATCCGGATAAAAAGGGGGAGGCGCGTTTTCGCGCCTCCCGAAGGGTAACCGCTGAGACAGGGAAAACCCCGGCAGATTGCTTCGGCAGGGTCTGCCGGGGCTTTTTTATCCATGCCGGCTCCAGCTTTCGCGCAGGCTCCTTCCCGTTGTAAACCGGCGTCATTGGAAATCCCGCAGCGGCGGGGCGCCCGGGCCTTCGGAGGGATTATTCTGGCGCTGCCCCCGCCGCTGTGCCGCCGGGTGACGGCCTTGGCCGCCCCGCCGTCCAGGTCCGCTGCCTCGGCCTCCTGGCTGCTGCTCACGTCCAGGACCAGCTCCGCGCCCCCGGGCCCGGCGGCGAAGTACCAGCTCGTCACCGCCGCCGCGCCGATGCCAAGGGAAATCTGCCAGCCCTCCTGGCCCAGAATGTCCGGCACCCGCTCCGCCGCATCCAGGCCAAAATTCCCCACATAATGATTATACTCCGACAGGCGGCCCAGGACGGTCCAGTCCCCGGCCAAAGTCCGGGTGAGGGCGTAAACATCGTAAAAGATGGTCCCGTTGTCCGGGACCGGGCTGGCCCGGCGGATCTCCAGCTCCACGCCGGAGTCCAGCCGGTCCGAAAACGCCACGTCCTCCGAGGCCAGGGCCGCCGCCGGGTCCCCCGCCTCCAGGGCCGGGGGCTCCAGCTCCTGAGCCTCCAGAGGGATGACCAGGGGAAGCCCGTCCGCCGAGAGCTCCTCCTCCGGTCCGGCGGCGGGAGCCTCTTGGGGCTCCACGGCCTCCGCCCGGGGCGGCTCCTCCGGTTCAGGGACAGGCCCCGTTTCGGGGCCGGAACAGGACGTCAGCGCCGGCAGGGCGCAGAGAGACAGGCCCCACCTCCACAGACAGAGGGGGACCTGGCCTTTTGTTCGCCCGGGGTCAGTCATTGTGGTGCTCCGCATAAAACGCGTCGTAGTCCTTCAGCATTTCCACCAGCAGGTTCGGCGTGTCCAGCCCATAGGGGCACCGGCTCTTGCAGGCGCCGCAGTGGACGCAGCTCTCAATCTGGTGCATCTTCTCATGCCAGGCGTCCGTCATGTACCGCTGGTACGGCGAGCGCCGCAGCAGGGCGGACATCCGGGCCGCCTGGGGAATGTCGATGCCGGCGGCGCAGGGGAGGCAGTACCCGCAGGAGCGGCAGAAGCTCCCCGCCAGATCCTTCCGGTCCGCCTCAATGACGGCCCGGAGCTCCGGCGTCATATGGGGGTTCCGCTCCGCCAGCTCCAGCCACTGGTCCAGCTCCCACTCGTGCTGGATGCCCCAGATGGGAACGACATGGGGATATTCCTGCATGAAGGCGTAGCACGCCTCGGCGTTGTTCAAAAGGCCGCCGGAGAGGCCCTTCATGGCGATGTAGCCCATGTCGGCCTTTTCGCAGTCCTCCACCAGCCCCAGCTCCTTCTCCGTGGTCAGGTAGCAGAAGGGGAACTGGAGGGTCTCGAAGTTCCCGGAGGCAATGGCCTCCCGGGCGATGAACAGCCGGTGGTTCGTAATGCCGATGTGCCGGATATAGCCCTTTTCCTTCATCTCCAGGGCGGCGGCGAAGGGGCCGCCGGGGTCGTGGATATCCGGCAGCTTGGCGGGGTTATGGAACTGGAAGAGGTCGATGTAATCCGTCCGCAGGGACCGGAGGCTCTGCTCAATATGGGCCAGCACCGTCTTTTTGTCCCCGCCGCCGCTCTTGGTGGAGATCACCACATGCTCCCGCACGCCCTCCAGGGCCTCGCCCAGCTTTTCCTCGCTGTCGGTGTACATGTTGGCGGTGTCAAAGTAGTTGATTCCGGCGTCTACGGCCCGGCGGACCAGCTTCACCGCGTCCGCCTTGGAAATCCGCTGGATGGGCAGGGCGCCGAAGGCCGTCTTCGTCACCATCAGCTCCGTGCGGCCCAGTCTGACTTTTTCCATGAGCTCCTCCTCTTGTTAAAAATCGGGGCCGCAGCTGTTGGTCAGGGCCTCCAGAATCTGATAGCGGTCCATCTGGAACTTCTTGGTCATAGCCAGGGCCTCTTCCATCTCAATGTCCCGGAGATAGCCGTCCAGGATGCCGATGATCTGGTTTCCCTCGCCCTCGGCCAGGACCTTTACCGCCTCGTAGCCCATGCGGCTGGCGGTCTCCCGGTCCCGGGCGGAGGGAGAGCCGCCCCGCTGGATGTGGCCCAGCACCGTCACCCGGGGGTCGATGCCCAGTTCCTCGTGGATGCGCTGGCTGATCTCGATGGCGCTGCCCGCGCCCTCCGCCACGACGACCATGTAATGGGTGGTGCCCGCCAGGCGGGCCCGGCGGATCTTCTCCACAATGTCCCGCTCGAAGTCCGGCTCCCGCTCGGGAATCAGCACGGCGGTGGCGCCCACGGAGATGCCCACGTACAGGGCCAGGTAGCCCGCGTGGCGGCCCATGACCTCCACCACGGAGCAGCGCTCGTGGGACTGCATGGTGTCCCGGAGCTTGTCGATGCACTCGATGGCCGTGTTGCAGGCGGAGTCGAATCCGATGGTGTAGTGGGAGCATCCGATGTCGTTGTCAATGGTGGCGGGGATGCCCACCACACGGAGGCTCATGCCGTCCTTGGCGGCCTGGCGGGAGATGGCCAGGGCCCCCCGGAAGGTGCCGTCGCCGCCGATGGCCACAATGCCGTCCAGGCCCAGCAGGCGGCAGGTGGCCAGGGCCTTGGCCCGGCCTGCCTCCTCCATGAACTCCAGGCTCCGGGCGGTGTAGAGCATGGTGCCGCCCTTGTTGATGATGTGGCTGACGCTGGAGGAGTTCAGCGGGACAAAGTCGCTGGTAATGAGGCCGTTCCAGCCCCGGCGGATGCCGATGCAGCTGATGCCCCGGTTGATGGAGGCCCGGACCACCGCCCGTACCGCCGCGTTCATGCCCGGCGCGTCGCCGCCGCTGGTGAGGACGCCGATTCTCTTTACCTTTTTCTCCATAACAAAACCCTCCTGACGAATTTCACCGGCAGGGCCCGGTTCGCTCCGGGGCGGCGCTCCGCCGTGGAGCAGGCCGGGCGGCAGCCGATTTTTTCCTGTATACCATGATACCGCCGGGAAAGCGGGATGTCAAGCTGGGTTTCATTTCCAGACCGGGACGGGGAGGGCGGAAAACTGTCACTTTTTTGTTACCACTTCGGCGGGAAAACCTGTTATATTGGGTCTGATAAATCTCCCTGGAAAGGATATTGAGCGATGCGCCGATTGCTGATTCTGCTGCTGGCTTTGTTGATGCTGCCCGCCTGCGCCGCCCCGGCGGAGGTGGCGGAGGAAGAACCCCCTGCCCCGTCTCTTCAGGAGGTCCCGGAGCAGCCCGCCCCGGCGGAAGCCTCCCCGGAGGAGGAAGTCCCTGTGGAGGAGGTCCCCTCGGAGGACCACGTCCTTTTGACCCTGGACGCGCCCCTGGCGGACGGGCGGACGCTGCGGCTGGAGGCCGTGGGGAAGCGGCTGGACGAATACAGCGTCGGCGTCCGGGAGGTCCGGGTGTACGACGGAGACGCGCTTATCCAGACCGTCCAGGCCCGGGAGGGCATTGTAAGCGAAGGGTTTGAGGACGGCGGCTACACCGACTGCTGGAGCACGGAAGACTGCATGGACGCGCTGGACCTGAACTTTGACGGGGATACCGACTTTGGCCTCTTCGCCGGGCGGTGCAACAACATGATTCCCTATTACTATTGGACCTGGGACCGGGAGGCGGGGCAGTATCAATTCGCCTGCATCCTCCAGGGGGCGGAGGCCCATCCGGAAAGCGGGGAAACCACCGCCGAATATAAATCCGGCTCCGCCGGGTCCCAGTGGGTTACGGAATACTACCGGCCTGACGGGAACGGAAGCCTGTATTTGCACCGGGTGGAACGGCTGGTCCGGAACTTCCAGCCCGATTCCGGCTATCTGGACATAGAGCGGGAGGGCGCACGGGAAGTCTGGCTCCCCAGGGAGGGAGATTTCCTCCGCCCCCGGCCCGCCGAGTGGAGCATTGAGGCAGACCTGGTCCTGGCCAGCCGGGAGGTTCCGGTCTATGAGGGCAATGGGGATGGCACCGTCTCCTATTTTACCGAGCTTTGGGAGTTCTGGGACGGCGAGCCCCAGCTGGTGGAGCGAAAGGAGTATATCCCATGAATCACAGTCCTGACCTGCGCCTCGCCGTTACCCTCCGCCTCTTGGACGGAGAGGGCCAGCGGCGCTTTGGGCCCGGCGTGGCCGCGCTTTTGGAGGAGGTCCGGGAGAAGCGCTCCCTCCGGGCGGCGGCGGGGTCCATGGGCATGGCCTATTCCAAGGCCTGGCGCATCGTCCGCGCCGCCGAGGACGCCCTGGGGTATAAGCTGCTGAGCTCCACCATAGGGGGCCGCCACGGCGGCGGCGCGGCCCTGACGGCGGAGGCGGAGGCCCTGCTGGGCGCCTACCAGGCCCTCCGGGAAGAGGTGTCCGCTTATGCCCTCCAGCGGTTCGGGGAGTATTTCCGGGACCTCTGACCTGCCTTGCGCATAGGATGGAATACATCTTATGGAATAGGAGGTCCTCATTATGGAATCTGTCTGCAACGAGTGCAATGAGTGCATCGAGTGCGCCGAGTGCCGGGAGCCCGTCACGATGAACGCCCGCGTCCTGCGGGTGAACTGCTGCGACCTGCTGGTCTGCGACCTGTGCGGCTGCCAGGAGGTGCTGGTCCATACCAACGACGCCTGCTGCTTCCGTCCGGGTGAGTGCGTCTGCATCCAGTACAGCGGCGCCATGACCATGAGCATCCCGCCCCAGATCAGCGCGGACTGCGTGAAGCGCATCCCCTGCGGCGGCTGCTGCTGCTGACCGCTTCAAGGCCGGAGCCCGCGGGACCCGGCATACTCCGGAGGAACCCGGCGGCGAAGGCCGGCGGAATGATGAAGAGAGGCCCGGGAACCATTCCCGGGCCTCTTGTTTATCTCCCCAGCCTCTCCCGGAGGGTGACTGCGGCGCACAGGCAGGTCAGCAGGGCCAGGGCCCCCTGGCCCCAGAGGAGGTTACAGCTCACCGCCTCCCGGTCCCGCTTCCGCTCCGCCGCCACAGAGGCGAAGACATACAGGGACGCCAGGGCAAAGGCCAGGGACAGCACGTCCGCCGCGTCCCGCCAGCCCAGGGCGGCGGTCCCCAGATACAGCAGAAAGCCAACGCCGGAGACGATGGCCCCCAAGTTCAGCTGCTTCACGCCCCGCAGAAGCAGGGGGTTTTGTCGCTTCATTCGTATACCCTCCGTTGATTATTTATCTGATTCCACAAAACGTATTTACTTCTCGTAACCGTTGACAATCACGTCCAGCACCCTCGCGGCCACGTTTCCCGCCACGCTGCTGCCGCCGCCGCCGTTTTCTACCAACGCCACGAAGGCATAGGGCGCGTCCTCGTTCCGCAGGAATCCGGCGAACCAGGCGTGGGGGCGCTGGCCCTCTCCCACCTCGGCGGTGCCGGACTTGGCGCAGAGGTCCATGTTGGAAAAGCGGCTCTGGCCGTAAGTCTTTTCCACGTTTCCGGCCATCAGCTCCGCCAGGCGTTCCGCCGTGTCCCGGCGGATCAGGGTCCCGGTCCGGCTGGTCAGGCGGGGCAGGGAGGGAATGCCCAGGCCGTTTTGGGTTTTTAAAATCAGATAGGGCTCCGCCGCCTTTCCGCCGCCCGCAATGGCCCCCATGTAGACCATCAGGGCGCAGGGGTTCACCAGGTCCTTGTCCTGGCCCACCCCCGCCCAGCCCAGGCGGCCGCCGGTGAGGTCCCAGTCAAAGGAGCCCCGGGCGGTGGACAGGCCGTCCAGGCGGTAACTGGAGGTAAGGCCCGCCTGTTCCGTGTACTTCCGCAGGGTTTCCGCCCCCAGTTCCACGGCGATTTCGGCAAAGGCGGTGTTGCAGCTGTTGGCGAAGGCGGCGGCAATGTCCTGCTCCCCATGAACGCCGGAGCAGATAATGGCCTCCTCCCCAATCTGCACGGACCCGGAACAGCTCCAGGTCCGGGCCTCCAGGTCCGGCAGGTTCTCCAGCGCCGCCGCCAGGGTGACGGTTTTGTAAACCGAGCCGGGAGTAAAGGCGGAGGACAGGAAGCGGTTCACGTAGGCCCCCTTCCAGCGGTCGTTGGTCTCAATGTCCTCCGGGACGTTCAGCGGGTCGTAGCTGGGGGCGGAGACCATGCAGAGGACCTCCCCGGTCTTGTAGTTGTACACGGCCACGGTCCCGGCATGGCCGTTCAGGGCCTGATACGCCTCGTAGTTGTACCGGGCGTCAATGGTCAGGGTCAGCTCCCCGCCCCGGTCCGCGCCAAACGCGCCGTTGAGAAGGTTCCAGCCCGTCAGCTTGCCGGCAAAGGCGTTCAGCGCCCCGGTGCCGATATTGCCCTGGAGGTCCCCCACGGCGTGGAGGGTGGCCTTTCGGACGGTCTCGCTGTCGTAGTAGGTCCGCTCTCCATTTTCGGCGGAGGACAGCACGTCCCCGTCCCGGTCCAGCACCGTTCCGGCGGTCAGCTGGCCCCGGGTATTGTAAAGGTGGCGGTTGAAGGCGGAAGAGGCCCAGCTTCCCCCCTGGGTGAGATAGCGGAAGAGGAAAAACGCCATCCCCGCCGCCAGCGCCAGGGCCAGCAGCAGGCACACAACCGCCCGGTTCTCAATTTTTTTCATAAAGTCCTCCTTCCCCGCCCCGTCCCTCGTCTCCCGTCCCCCCGCAGGGGGTGGGAAATGCTCAAGGGGGAGCCCGCTCCCCCTTGAAGGAGGCGGAGGAAACGGAGCGGAACGGATGCCCGGCTTTCAGCCGGGCGGAGTGGAGCGCGGTTTTTGACGCCGGATTGCGAAGCTGGCATGCTCCCTGGTATCCGTGGCCTTCAAAAAGGCCAGCAGCCCCCAGGCGGACATCATGGCGGAGCCGCCGTTGGAGACAAAGGGAAAGGTCACGCCCGTCAGCGGCAGAATGTCCACCGACCCAAACACATTCAAGCAGGTCTGGAACACCAGCAGCGACCCGGCGGCGCAGGCGGCCAGGCAGTAAAAGCTGCTCCGCCCCGCCCGGCAGGCCCGGACGGTGAAAAACGCCAGGGCGGCAATGGCCCCCACGGCAAAAAAGGCAATGACCAGCCCCCACTCCTCGCAGAGCATCCCGAACACCAGGTCCGTGTCCGCCGCCGGGACCCGGTGGAGCCAGCCGTTTCCCGCCCCCATGCCCAAAAGGCCCCCGGAGGCCGCGGCGGACATGGTGCGGGTCTGCTGATAGCCCCGGCCCGCCGGGTCCGCCCAGGCGTGCCCCCAGGCGGCGAAGCGGTCCAGAATATAGGGCTTGAACTTCACGATGATGCCCGCCCCAAACACCGCCCCGCCGCAAATCAGGGACAGCGTTGCGAAGTCCCCGGAGCGGAGGTAGGCCAGGACCAGGAACGTGACAAAGAAAATCGCCGCCGTGCCGAAGTCGCTCATCAGCCCCAGAAGCCCCACGCAGAGGCCGGTGAGGACAATGAACAGCGTCAGGTTCCGCTTGCGGAACAGCCGCTCCAGCGTGGCGGACCCGGCGAAAATATAGCAGATTTTCGCAATCTCCGAGGGCTGGAAGCTCAGGGGGCCCAGGGAGATCCAGTTCACCGCGCCGTACTTCCGGCTCCCCAGCGCCAGCGTCACCGCCAAAAGGGCGATGGACGCCGCCGCCAGAAGCCAGCGGTTCCGCTGGACCCGGCCCAGGTCCCGGAGGAAGAGCCCCAGGGTGAGGAACAGCCCCAGCCCCAGGACCACCGCCAGGAGCTGCTTATACAGGCTCCCCGGCGCGCTGGAGGCGGTGACCGACAGGGAGAGGGTGGAGAGGAAAAAGGCGATGGTCTCCATCTCAAAGCCCACGCAGCGGAACAGCCGCAGGGCGGCGGCATAGAGCCACATCACCGCCGCCAGCCCCAGGAAGGCCAGGGGCAGGCTGGGGGACGCGTCCTCCCCGGCGGCAATCATCAATTGCACACAGGCCAGAAGCTGAAAGACGGTGAGCCAGAGGAAGGAGGGCCACATGGCGGCGGGGCGCTCCGCCCGGCGCTTTTCCGCCTGCTCCTCCCGCTCCTCCACGGTCTGGGGCAGGAACAGCAGGGGCACGCCCCCCAGGCCGATCTTGTCCCCCATCCGGACGGGGGCGGAATTCTCCACCTTTTCCCCGTTCAGCAGCACCCCGCCCTTGGAGTCCAGGTCGTAGAGGGTCCACTCCCCCTTCTCATTCCGGCAGAGGGCGGCGTGCTGGCGGGAGACGCTGGGGTAGTTCAGCCGCACGTCGGCGCTCTTCCCCCGGCCCAGGATGTTCTCCCAGTGGGTCAGGGGGACGGAGCCCCCGCCGGGGAGGCTCAGCTGGCCCCAGGTCTCCGGCGTGTGGGGGGCCTGCAGGAGGGACTTGACGGCCCGCCAGAGGATGGCCCCCGCCAGGACCGGGAAGAGGAAGCGGACGAAGGCGGTATAGAAGGTTCCGACGGCGGGATAGGCCGCCAGGAGTTCGGTCAGCGTCATGGACGGGCCTCCTTTCGGGGAGATAATATAGTGAACAAAGTTGAAAACGTCAAATTGCACGTTTTCAACCAGCGGGCCAATGGCCCGCTGGCGTGTGAAACACGCTTTGTTCTCTATGAAGTCCAAACCACGGCCGCATATGCGGCCGTCTGCGGCGATAGTTCGCCGCAGAGTTGAAAAGAATCTGTTGATTCTTTTCAACTTGTTTGACTATAACTCAGCATACCACGGATCACGGAAAAAATCTACCGGAAATCGAAGAACCTCCGGGATCCTTCGCGCCGGGGAGGGCGTATGAGGCCTGCATTGACATTCCGGGGCGCCTGGTGTAAAGTGAAAGCGGTAAACGGAGGCCGCGCGGCTTCCATGGACAAAAGGGGAAGGGGGGGCGCGCTATGAGCGGCGTCATGGAATTTGCAAACCGGGAGGAATTCCGGAAGTGGCTCTGCGAACACTGCCTGTCGGACGAGGGCGTCTGGCTTTTATTTGGCAAGGCCGGGGGGCCGCGCACGCTCAGGGCGGGAGAGGCGCTGGAGGAGGCCCTCTGCTTTGGGTGGATCGACGGGCAGATGCAGAGCATCGACGGCAAGACCTATCGGAAATACTTTTCAAAGCGCCGGGCGAAAAGCAAGTGGTCGGAGAAAAACAAGGCGCTGGCCCAAAGCCTGGAAGAACGGGGGCTGATGACCGGTTCCGGCAGGGCGAAGATCGAGGAGGCCAAGCGGGACGGCCGGTGGGACGCCCCAAAGCCCGGGGCGGTCACGGAGGAAGACATTGCCCGGGTGCTTGCCCTGCTGGAGGGCCATGAGCCTGCCTATACGAATTTTCAGGCCATGCCCCTGTCCGTGAAGAAGACGTACACACGGGCGTATTTTGACGCGAAGACGGACGCCGGACGGGAACGGCGGCTCGCCTGGATGGCGGACCGGCTCAACCGGAACCTGAAACCCATGTAGCGTTTCGCCAAAAATTTCCGCCGGACCCTTCACTTTTCCGGCGTAGTGCCGATATATTATATAAAAGCATGCTCCAGGGCCCTGCTGGAACGGATGGGAAGCATGATGGAGAGCGTAACGCCTCAAAGCGCGGCGAGCGGCCTGGGCGAATATGTGCAGTTTGGAAAGCGGACCTTCAAAAACGCCACGAACCAGCTCCAAAAGGTGACGGACCCCGCCGGGAACCAGAAATTCGATGACAACTGCGTCGTCTTCAACCCCACGGCTGAGGAACAGAAGGACCGGTTCCGGGCGGAGTTCAGCGACTTCGCCATGACCGGAAGCCCCGTGATCTCCGACGTCAAGCAGGAGGTATACGGCCAGGCGGAAACAGCCATCGGCAAATTTTTTGACGGAACGTGGCGGTATCAGACCGCTGATGTTACCTATGACTTCTCCAAGAGCGATTTGAAAAACGTGTCCAGCCTCCTGAAATTCTCCGGGCAGTCCGGCGGCGCGCAGGAGGCCGCGAACCGCTTTTTAAAGAACCTCCAGCTTTATCTCGGCGGCTATTTCAGCCGGTTCCCCCAGTATGGGGCGCTGAGCATGAACCTGCGGGCGTAACCGCAGAATCCAGAAAAGGAGGCCCCGCCATGAGCGGCATGCAAGTGAACAGCACTGTCACGGCTTCGGCCTCCTGGCAGTCCCAGAGCGCCGCCCAGGCGGCGGAGAAGAAGGACAGCGGTCCTGACCTCTACGAGATGATGCGGGACGCGAAGGAAAAGGCCGACGCCACCCGGGAGAAGTTCAACGCCATCAAGCCCAAGCCCCGCTACGGCGACGCGCCCATGGAGGCGTACGCCCGGCTGGCCCGGGCGAAGCGCCCCTCGGAGGTCAACGCCGCCGCAGGGTTCGCCCGGCGGCAGATCGCCCGGCTGAAGGCCGCCAAGCAGGCGGACCCGGACAACGCCAAGCGCATCCAGGCCTCCATCAACCAGCTCCAGAAAGCCGTCCAGCGGGCGGGGAAGAAGAACCGGGAGCTGAACCGGGAGAAAATCGCCCAGGACCGGCAGAAAAAACTGATGCAGGAGAAGCGGACCCGGGAGGCCCGCCGCCAGAAGCAGGAGCTGCTGCGCAAGCAGGCCATGCGGCGGCTCCGGGAGTCCGGCTATCTCCGGGAGGCGGAAGTGGATAACCGAATGCAGAACCATATTGCCGCCGTGGACATGGAGCTCCGGGAACAGGCCCAGAAGCTGGCCTCCTCCATCCAGCCCTCCATGGAAGCGGTGGCCCAGCAGTACGCCGCGGACAGCGCCGCCATGGCGCTGCCGGAGGAAGTGGGGGCGCCCGCCAGCGGCGGGGAGATTGATTTACAGGCGTAAGGTGAAAGCGGCCCCCGGCGGGAAAGCCGGGGGCCGCTCTTTATGCTTCCGGCGTCTCCGCCTCCAGCCCCACGCTCAGGCCGTTGACCTCCACGCCCTCCCCGGCGGGGATGAGCAGGTATTTCCGCCCGTCGATAATCCGGGTCTCCACCAGATAGCTGTAAGCCGGGTCGATGGAAATGGCGGCGTGCTCCGTCTTCACGTCGAAGCGCTTCACGTCGATGAGGTTCTCCGGGTTCAGCGCCGCGCCGCCGAAGGCCTCCCCGCACCGGCTCCGGAACGCCTCCGCCTTTTCCTCCGCCACGCCGCAGTCCCGGAGAATGCCGCCGATTTCCCCGGCGGAGAGGGCCAGGGGCTCCGCCTCCTTGTCCTCCTTATGGGCCTCGATCTTCTCCAGAAGCCGCCCGTGGACGGCCTGGGCCACCTCCAGATTGTACGCCTCCTCCAGCGCCCCGGACAGGGCCTCCTCAAAGGCCTCCTTCTGCTCGGCGGCGGACATGGGAGGCTCCGTGCGGAACACCGCGTCCAGGAATTCCTGGTGAATCTGGTCGGCCTTCCGGGAGTAAAAGAGGGCGTTGTAAATATTCGCCGCCCGGCTGTCAAAGGCGGGGAAGAGGAAGCCCAGCTCCGGGGCGGAGACCACCTGCCCGGCGGCGCAGCTGTGGAACTCGTTCTCCCCGGGGAAGTAGCCCAGCTCCATCTTGCAGTTTTTCACCGGGCAGACGCTGCATAGGATGTAGGAGAACACCTCCTCGGACCGGCCGGGGCCGGCCTCCCCGTCCTTCCCCCGGTGGGGCACGTCGTAGGCGTCGTGGGCCAGGAGAATGAGGTAGTTGTTATCCCCCATGTCCAGGGCGTCGATGACGGCGCGGTAGAAGGTCTCCCGGATCTCCCCGTCCTTGAGTTCAGACTCCCGCAGGGCGGAGAGGAGGCGGTGCTCGTCGCTGTCCATCACCTGGGCCGTGGAGAAAACCACATCGATGAGGTTCTTTCCCAGGGCCCCGGAGAGGGACTTTTTCAGAAGGCTCAAGTACTTCTCCGCCTCCTCCAGGGGCATATTCCCCAGGGACTCGTCCAGATAGGAGATGATTTCCCGGCTGGAGCCGTTGACATAGCAGCCGTAAACCCGGCTGACGGCGCTTTTCTCCGGCCGGAAGCGGCGGCGGAGCTCGCTGACTTCTTTCAGATTCATGATGATACCTCGTGTTTCAGCGGCGGGGCCGCTGGGATTTCCGACAGTGCTGTCAAACATACATTCTACTGGAAAGCGGGCGGAAATGCAACCGTTTTTTCAGCCCGGCCCAAAGGTGTAAATTTCCTGTAAAGAACTCCGGGATTCCTTGCGGGAGGGGCCGGTTTTGTGCTAAAATAAATCAGATTCTAAATTGCGCTTGGAGAGGAGGCGGGCCCGTGGGCAGGCTTGGACGCTGGAAGGACCGGATGGGCCGGACAAAGACCGTCCTGGGGGAAAAGGTCCGGGAGGCCCTGGCCTCCGTGCTGCCCATCACGGCCATCGTGCTGGTCCTCTGCCTCACCGTGGCCCCCCTGCCGGTGGACGCGCTACTGGCCTTCCTGGCGGGGGCGGTGCTGCTGATTCTGGGCATGGGCTTCTTCACCCTGGGGGCGGAGGCCGCCATGACCCCCATCGGCGAACAGGCGGGCGCCCACATGGCAAGCTCCCGGAAGGTCTGGGTCATCGTCTCCGTCAGCTTCCTCATCGGCGTGGTGGTCACCATCTCCGAGCCGGACCTCCAGGTCCTGGCCTCCCAGGTCCCCGGCATCCCCAACGCCGTGCTTGTGGGGGCCGTGGCCGCCGGGGTGGGGGTCTTCCTGGTGGTGGCGCTGCTGCGCATCCTGTTTCAGATTTCCCTCCAGTGGCTGCTGGTGGGGTCCTACGCGGCGGTGTTCCTCCTGGCGGCGTTTTTTGTGCCGGGTGACTTTTTAGCCGTGGCCTTCGACTCCGGCGGCGTCACCACGGGCCCCATGACCGTGCCCTTCATCATGGCCCTGGGCCTGGGCGTATCCTCCATCCGGAGCGACGAGAACGCCGCTCAGGACAGCTTCGGCCTGGTGGCCCTGTGCTCCGTGGGGCCCATCCTGGCGGTGCTGGTTCTGGCGATGATTTACCCCGCCTCCGGGGCCTATAATCCCTCCGCCATGCCCCAGGCGGCGGACAGCCGGGAGCTGGGGGGCCTGTTCCTCTCGGCTTTTCCGGAGTACGCCGTGGAGGTCTTCAAGAGCCTCTTCCCCATCGCCGCCTTCTTCGGCCTGTTCCAAGTGGCGGCCCTGCGGCTGAAGCGGAAGAAGGTCTGGAAAATCGTCATCGGCCTCCTCTATACATACATCGGCCTGGCGCTGTTCCTCACGGGGGTCAACGTGGGCTTTCTCCCGGCGGGCACTTATTTGGGCCGTCAGATTGCCTCCCTGCCCTTCAACTGGCTGCTGGCGCCCATTGGCATGCTGATGGGCTGGTTCATCGTCCAGGCGGAGCCGGCGGTCCACGTGCTGAACCGCCAGGTGGAGGAGATCACCTCCGGGGCCATCCCCGGCGGGGCCATGAGCGCCAGCCTCTCCATCGGCGTGGCGGCGTCCATCGGCCTTGCCATGGTGCGGGTGCTGACGGGGGTCTCCATCTTCGCCTTCCTGGTCCCGGGGTATCTGCTGGCGGTGGTGTTGTCCTTCTTCGTGCCGAAGATCTTCACCTCCATCGCCTTTGACTCCGGCGGCGTGGCCTCGGGCCCTATGACGGCCACGTTCCTGCTCCCCTTCGCCATGGGGGCCTGCGAGGCCCTGGGGGGGAACATCGTCACCGACGCGTTCGGCGTCGTCGCCATGGTGGCCATGACGCCGCTGCTGACCATCCAGCTCCTGGGCCTTGCCTACCAGTGGAAGCTGAAGGCCCAGCTGGCCCAGGCGGCGGAGGACGAGGAGATCATCGACCTTGTGTATTGAGGAAGCACTGATTTAGTCCCCGCGCACATCTTTACGCCATAAATTTCCGCTGATCTGCGTCAGAAAATCTT
>CAJTVF010000020.1 GCA_910579435.1 uncultured Oscillibacter sp. | reverse complement strand
TCTCGCAGGTGGCCTTGTCCGCGCCCTCCAGCATCATGCCGGCGCCCTTCTGGGGCGGGGTGAAGCTCTTGAAGATGTTGGTGGGGGAGCCCTTCAGGCCGATGGTGGTGGGGTCGATCAGCTTGTGGTCCTTCAGCTTGTCAAAGTCAAAGGTGTCCAGAGGCTTGTTGTAGGTCTCATAGATGCCGCCGATGGACATGTAGCGGGGATTGTTCAGCTCCTTGATGCAGGTCAGCAGGCAGGGGGTCTGGACCTTGATAGTCATATAGCCGTCCTCCAGCATCCGCTTGACGGTGATGTTTTCCCCGTCCTTGTGGATGTCGGCGGCATAGGTCACCTGGGGCAGGCCCAGCTTCTCGGCAATCTGGGGACCCACCTGGGCGGTGTCGCCGTCGATGGCCTGGCGGCCGCACATGACCACGTCGTCTTTTTCCACGCCGATGGTATCAATGGCGGCAGCGAGAATCTGGGAGGTGGCGTAGGTATCGGAGCCGCCGAACTCCCGGGCGGAAACCAGGACGCCCTCGTCCGCGCCCATGGCCATCAGCTCCCGGAGCATGGAGGCCGCCGGGGGCGGGCCCATGGTGACCACGATCACCTTGCAGCCGGTCTCGTCCTTCAATTTCAGGGCGGCCTCCACGGCGTTCATGTCGTCGGGGTTCGTAATGGTCTGCATGGAAGCCCGGTTCAGGGTGCCGTCGGGATTGACGGCCACCTTGCCGGAGGTATCGGGAACCTGCTTCACACAAACAATGATCTTCATAGTCGTTTCTTCCTCCTCTTACAGACCCATGTTGGCGGAGATGACGATGCGCTGGACTTCGCTGGTGCCCTCGTAGATCTCGGTGATCTTGGCGTCCCGCATCATGCGCTCCATGGGATAGTCCTTGGTATAGCCGTATCCGCCGAACATCTGCAGCGCCTTGGTGGTGGTCTTCATGGCGTGCTCGGAGCACCAGAGCTTCGCCATGGCGGCCTCCTTGGTATAGCGGACGCCCTGGCCCTTGAGAACAGCGGCCTGATAGGTCAGCAGGCGGCCCGCCTCACAGCCCATCTCCATGTCGGCGAAGGTGAACTGGGTGTTCTGGAACTTGGAAATGGGCTTGCCGAACTGGACGCGGCCCTTGGTGTACTCCTTGGCCTCGTTCAGCGCGCCCTCGGCGATACCCAAAGCCTGGGCCGCGATGCCGATGCGGCCGCCGTCCAGGGTCTGCATGGCGATGGAGAAGCCCTTGCCCTCGCGGCCCAGCATGTTCTCCTTGGGAACGATGCAGTCGGTGAACACGATCTCGGCGGTGGGAGAGCCGTGGAGGCCCATCTTCACCTCGTGCTTGCCCACAGAGAAGCCGGGGAAGCCGCTCTCCACGATGAACGCGGAGATGCCCTTGGTGCCCTTGGTCTTGTCAGTCATGGCGAAGACCACGAAGACATCCGCCACATAGCCGTTGGTAATGAAGATTTTGGAGCCGTTCATCACGTAGTGGTCGCCTTCCAGCTTGGCCTCGGTCTGGCCCTTGGAGGCGTCGGAACCGGCGTTGGGCTCGGTGAGGGCGAAGGCGCCGACCTTATGGCCGGTGGTCAGCATGGGGAGGTACTTCTTCTTCTGCTCCTCGGTGCCGTGGGTGAGGATGGGGTCGCAGCACAGGCCGTTGTGGGTCGCCACGATGTCGCCGGTGGAGGCGCACTGCTTGCTCAGCTCCTCGATGCAGATGGCGGAGGCCAGGGGGTCCGCGCCGGTGCCGCCGTACTCCTTGGGTACGCACATGCCCATGACGCCCAGGTTGAACAGCTTCTCGATGTTCTCCCGGGGATACTCGCTGTTCAGGTCCGTCTCGGCGGCGATGGGCTTCACTTCGTTCTCGGTGAACTCAGCCATCATCTTCCGAATCAGCTGGTGCTCACGGCTCAGGTTGAAATCCATGTGATGTTCTCTCCTTATTTAAAATTTTGGAAATTCATTTCTCCAGGTCCGGGACCTCCAGGGCCCGGACCCGGCTGACGGGGAACTTCGCCGGAAGAAATTCCGCTCTGCTCCGTCCCCGCCTGACGGCGGGGACTCCGCCCGTTCCATTCCTTCCTCCTCTCCCCACAAAATCTGCGATTTTGCGGGGGCCCCAAGGGGCGAATCACTGAATACCGGCGATATCCTTGGCGAGCTGCTTCTTGCCCTGGATGTTGCCCTGACGGGCGATCATGATGCGCTGGGCCTGGGGAGAGCCCGCGCCGTGCATGGACTCGGTGCGGTAACCGACCGCCGCCGCGCCCAGGCACATGTTCTCCAGGAAGCGCATGACCCGCTGGCGGTCCTCGGTGGAGACGCCCTCCCGGGCGGCGAAGAACTTCTTGCAGATGTCGCCGATGGTCTCGCCGTTCCGGCCCACCACGGTGTCGGACTCGAAGTCCTTCTGAGAGGGCATGGTGACCATCAGGCCGCCCGCCACATCCTCCGCCAGGCGGACGATTTCGTAGGGGAAGCGGGTGACGTTCTGCTTGCAGACATTGGCGAGGAGCAGGTCAATCTGATAGTTGCCCGCCTTGGTCTTGAAGCCCTGGGAGGAGCACGCGATGCCGCAGCAGTACAGGGTCTCGTTCAGGTGGGTCATCTCAATCAGCTTATCCTTCACGGCGCTGGCTTTCTCCACGCCGTTGTACTCCGCCGCCAGGGCCGTGGCCCCGATTACCACGTCGCCCACGCCGACCTTGCAGCCGCCGTAGCTCTGGCGGTGATAGCCCGCGAAGCGCTCCACGATCATCCCGGCGAACTCATACTCGCCGTTGAGGAAAATGTACTCGTTGGGGATGAACACATGGTCCAGCACCACCAGGGCCTCCTGGCCGCCGAACTTGGCGTTGCCCACGTCGATGGACGCGCCCTCCTCCAGCTTCCGGGTGTCGCAGGACTGCCGGCCGTAGATCATGTACATGCCCTCGGCGTCGGTGGGGCAGGCGAAGGAGACGGCCCAGTCCTTATCCGCCTCGCCCATGGAGATGGTGGGCATGAAGATGTGCCAGTGGCTGTTGATGGAGCCGGTCTGGTGGCACTTGGCGCCGCAGACCACGATACCGTCGGGGCGGCGCTCCACCACGTGGACGTACATGTCCGGGTCCGCCTGAGCGCTGGGGGCCTTGGAGCGGTCGCCCTTGGGGTCCGTCATGGCCCCGTCCACGGTCAGGTCGTTGTCCTGGACCATGGTGATGAAGTTCTTGAAATTCTCGTGATAGTGGGTGCCGTATTTCTCGTCAATCTCATAGGTGGAGGAGAACACGGCGTTGAAGGCATCCATGCCCACGCAGCGCTGGAAGCAGGAAGCGGTCTTCTGACCCAGCAAACGCTGCATCTTCACCTTGTTGATAAGGTCCTCGGTGGACTGGTGCAGGTGGGTGAAGCGGTTGACGGTGCGGCCCGTCAGGCTGGACTTCACGGTCATGAGGTCCGCGTACTGGGGGTCCTGGGCCAGGGCGTAGGTCATGGCGACGCAGTTGATGGAGGGGCGGATCATGGGGTGGTCCACCCAGTTCTCGATTTCCTCCCCGAACATGTACACGCGGGTTTTCAGCTTCCGCAGGCTTTCAATGTATTCTTGTGCGGTCATTAAGGCCATTCTTTATTTCCTCCTAGTTTTAATGGGGCATTGCCGCCCCCCCTCAAATCCGTTCCGGGCGGGCTTTGCCCGGCCGGAACTCCACTGCCCGCGCCATGGGGCGCGCCGCGTCCGCCGTGCGGGCGTGAGGGGGTTCAGCGGAGCCGCGTCAAGGGCGCGTCGGAACGTCTAAGGGGGACTGCGTCCCCCTTGGACTCAGTCGTTGGCAAGGCCCATCAGCTCATCCTTGAAGATGCGCTCGTCCATGAGCTTCAGGTCCTCGGCAATCTTGGGCATGAACTCCATCTGATCCAGCACCTGGGTCTGGAGGTCGATGCCGGGGGCGATCTCGATGAGGGTCACGCCCTCGGGCCGGAGCTCAAACACGGCCCGCTCGGTGACGTACAGCACAGGCTGGCCCACCTTGTTGGCATAAGTGCCGGAGAAGGTGATGTGCTCCACCTGGTTGACGAATTTTTTCTTCGCGCCCTCCTGGGTGATGACCAGCTTGCCGTCCCGGCACTCGGTCTTCAGGCCCTTGGCGGTGAAGGTGCCGCAGTAGACCACCTTTTTGGCGTTCTGGGTGATGTCGATGAAGCCGCCCGCGCCCGCCAGGCGGGTGCCGAACTTGGAGACGTTCAAATCGCCGTTGGGGGCCGTCTCCGCCAGGCCCAGGAAGGCCACGTCCAGGCCGCCGCCCTGGTAGAAGTCGAACTGGACGTTGTGGTCCAGAATCGCCATGGAGTTGGCCGCGCCGCCGAACTGGGTGCCGCCGTAGGGCACGCCGGCGATGGAGCCGGCCTCCACGGTGAGGGTCATCTTGTCGGAGATGCCCTCCTCCGCCGCCACGTTGGCGATTTTCTCCGGGGCGCCGGTGCCCAGGTTGACGATGGCGTCCTGAGGCAGCTCCATGGCGGCCCGGCGGGCCAGGATCTTCTTGGCGTCCAGGGGGATGGAGGGGATGTCGTCCACGGGGATGCGGAGCTCGCCGCTGAGGGCCCCGTCATAAGGCATGCCCAGGCACTGGTTGTTGTCCTCCGGGGAGCCCACCACGATGGCGTCCACGTAAATGCCGGGAATCTTCACCAGGCGGGGGTCCAGGGTGCCGCCCTGGACGATCTTCTCCACCTGGACGATGACGATGCCGCCGGAGTTCTTGGTGGCCTGGCACTGGGCGGTGACGTCCAGGGGGCCGATTTCTCTATGTACGGTGCAGTTGCCGTATTCGTCGGCGTAGCTGCCCCGGATCAGGCAGACGTTGATGGGGATGGGCTTGTAGAGCAGCCGCTCCTCCCCCTCGATGCTGACCAGCTTCACCAGGTCTTCCTTGGTACACTCGTTCAGCTTGCCGCCGCCGTTCCGGGGATCGGCAAAGGTGTACAGGCCCACGTGGGTGATGGTTCCGATGTTGTGGGCGGCGATATCCCGGAACATGTGGGTGATGACGCCCTGAGGCAGGTTATAGGCCTCGATTTTGTTGGCAAGGGCCAGGTCGCCCAGGCGGGGCGCCCGGTCCCAGTGGCCGCCCACGACCCGTTTGCACATGCCCTCGCCGCCGAAGTGGTCGCCGCCCGTGCCGTCCCGGTGGCCCTGGCCCGCGGCGAAGAACAGCGTCAGGTCACGGGGGTGCCCGGTTTCCTCAAAACGCTTTTCCAGCGCCTTGGTCAGCGCCTCGGGGCAGGCGCAGCTGACAAAGCCGCCGGTGGTGACGGTATCGCCGTCCCTGACCATCAGCGCCGCTTCCTCGGCGGTAATCACACGAACTTTTTTCATGCTTTCCGAACTCCTTTTCCTGTGATAGAATAGGCCTTGTTTGAAAAAAGTCTAAACGCCCAAACGGCGGATCATTTTCTGCCACTCTGCGTTAAATTTTCTTGCCGGGCGTCAGCCCGCCCGCGAAAATTTGCCTTGATTGGCGATAAAATCTCTCACCGTTGGGCATTCCGCCAATTTTCAAACAAGGCCTAGAGGCGTTTACTTGTTCTGGAAATGCTTTTCCTTCCGCTTCTCCAGGAAGGCGCCCATGCCCTCCTTCTGGTCCTCGGTGGCAAAGCACATGGCAAAGAGCTCGTTCTCCAGGGCGATGCCGTCGTCAATGTCCATCTGCATTCCCCGGTCGATGCACGCCTTGGAGTACTTCACGGCAATGGGGGCGTTGACGGCGAAGGACTTCGCCATGGCCACGGCGGCGTCCATCAGCTGCTCCAGGGGATAGACCTCGTTGACCAGGCCGATGGCCTTGGCCTCGGCGGCGTCGATGACCTTGCCGGAGAAGATCAGCTCCTTGGCCTTGGCGGTCCCAATGCGGCGGGGCAGGCGCTGGGTGCCGGAGAAGCCGGGGGTGATGCCCAGTCCCACCTCGGGCTGGCCGAACTTGGCGCCGCCCTTGCCCTCGGCGTTGGGCCCGGCGGCCAGGATGATGTCGCAGCTCATGGCAATCTCACAGCCGCCGCCCAGGGCGAAGCCGTTCACCGCCGCGATGGTGGGGATCTCCAGCTTCTCGATGCGGCGGAACAGGGCGCTGCCCCGCTGGCCCCACTTGCGGCCCTGGGCCACGTCCATGGGCTTCTGCTCACCGATGTCGGCCCCGGCCACGAAGGAGCGGCCCTCGCCAGTGAGGATGAAAGCCCGGAGGCCTCCGTCCTTCTCCACCTCGCCAATCAGCGCCTCCAGGTCGGCGACAACCTGGGAATTCAGGGCATTCAGCGCCTCGGGACGGTTGATGGTGGCAATCCCGATGTTGTCCTGCTTCTCATAACGAACGGTCTGATACATAACTGGGTTCCTCCTTCATTTTTCGGGGCGGGCCCCGTTTTGTCCGACGGTTATTATAGCAAATCCTGTGCCAATTCCGCAAGCCGCAGTTTCTGCCGAAGGGGCCAGTTTCCTGTTCAGATTGCCAAAAAATCGCAGGTATTTTCTACATTTGAGAGAGGACCCTCCCCGGACTTTGGCGCTTCTATTCATTTTTGAATAGTTCCATCCAAGGGAGAACGCAGAAAACGCGCCGACGCCTTTGTGAAAATTGCAGGGACAGGCACGGGCTTTCTGTGAAAACCGCGCAGGCGGCGGCCCCTCGCCGGCGTTCTATTCACAAACGAATAGAATCTATTCAGCATTGAATAGATTTCGAACGAGGGGGCGCCGCCCTCCGGCGTGACACGAAAAAAATTTTTTCTTTTTTTGAAGAATCCGGGAGCGGTCTGTCGTATAATCTTTGTCGGACGACAGAGGCCGCGGGGGACGCCTCCCGGCAGGCCGAAGGAGGGGGTGGGAGACGGCGTGGCTGTCATAACAAAGGAGCGGTTCACGGAGCTGGTCCTGCAATACGAACGGCTGGTGTACACCGTCTGCTTCCAGCTGGTCCGGGACGCCTCCGCCGCGGAGGACCTGACCCAGGAGACCTTCCTCTCCGCCTACATCCACCGGGAGTCCATCCCGGAGGGCTACGAGCGGCAGTGGCTCAGCCGCGTCGCCGCCAACAAGGCCAAGGACCACCTGCAAAGCGCCTGGAACCGCCGGACGGTGCTCCCCGGCGAGGAAGAACTGGCCCGGGGCCTGGCCCCGCCCGCCGAGGAGGCGGTGCTCCGGCGGAGCGCCATGGAGGAGACGCAGGCGGCCCTCCGGGAATTGAAGGAGCCCTACCGGCAGGTATGCCGCCTGTGTTTGCTGGAGGAGCGGTCCCCGGAGGAGGCCGCCCTGGCCCTGGGCAGGCCGGTGAAAACCGTTTATACACAGCTCTCCCGGGGCAAGAAGCTGCTGCGGGAGGCACTGGAAAGGAGTGGAAGGCATGGTATTCCGTGAGGACGGACATTTAAGCGGCCGGGCCCTGGCGGCCCTGGCGCAAAGCGAGGACTGCTTCGACGAGCTGGAACGGCTGGAAATCGCGGAGCACCTGGCGTTCTGCGACGAGTGCTTACAGCGCTATACGCTGGCCCTGGTGGGCGGGGATCTGCTGGTCCCGGAGCGCTCCTGCCAAAAGACGCTCTGGGCCCGGATTCGGAGCCGGGCCCTCCGGCTGGCGGTCAGCCGGTACGCCACCGCCGCGGCCGCCGTCACCCTGGCCCTAACGGTGCTGTGGGGCGGCGGGGGCGTACAGATTTCCCGCCCGGTCTTACCGGAGGACCGGCCCAGCATCTCCCGGCAGCTCACGGGCCTCACCGGGGAAATCAGCGACTCCCTGCGTCAGACCGTATCCGGTTTATCAGACTTTTTTGACGGGTTCCGCCCCAGCCAGTTTATAGAAGGAGGAAATCACTCATGAGGTTTTTACGCAAACTGTTCCGGGGCTGCTGGCATTTGATGTGGGCCTGCGTCCCCGGCTGCGGGCAGATGTCCCAGGGCTACATGAAGCGGGGCATCTCCCAGACCATCATTACCTGTGCGCTGCTCTTTATCGCGGTATTTCTGGAGATAGGGGTGCTGGCGGTGCTTATCGCCCCGCTGTGGCTGTATTCCTTTTTTGACAGCTTCAACCTCCGCCGGCAGATTCGGGAGGGCATGGCCCCGGAGGACGAATTCATGTTCGGCATGTCCGAGATGGACTCCCGGAAGCTGAGCCGCATTCTCAGCCGCCGGGGAAGCCTTATCGGCTGGGTGCTGGTGGTGGTGGGCCTTTATAATGTATACCAGATTTTCGCCCGGCGGCTTCTGGGAACGCTGAGAGACCACTTTCCCATCTTCGACTGGCTCTATGGCCTGCTGGTCTGGGATATGCCCCGGATTCTGGGGACGGTGCTGATTATCGCCGTGGGCCTCTGGTTCATCAAGGGGCCCACGGTCCCCAAGGACGGCGGCTTTGACGGGGAGCCTTCCTACACGCCTCCCAAGGCGGAGCCTCCCAAAATGAAATCCACCCCCTGGACGGAGGCGGAGGAGCAGTTCCACCAGGAACCGGAGCCCCAGGCCCCGGAGGTCCCCCAGGCGGAACCGCCCGCGGAGCCCGCGCCGGTGACCCTGGAGTGGAAGTCGGCGTTCAACGTGGAGAAGTACGAGAAGGAGCTCCAGGAGAAGCAGGAGGCGGACCATGACGGCCGGTGAGGCGGCGGCCCGTCCCCAGCGCCGGGTGGGGACGTTTACCCTGGGCGTGGTCCTGGTGGCGGCGGGGTGCGGAATGCTGGTTTCCCTGCTGTGGCCCGCGTTTGAGCTCGGATGGCTCCTGAACGCGTCGCCGCTGATTCTGGTGGCCCTGGGGGTGGAGACGCTGCTCTCCGCCCGGGGCGGCGGGAAGGTCAGGTACGACTGGCTGGGGATGCTGCTGTGCTTCCTCCTGGTGGGGGCGGGGCTGGTCCTGTACGCCGCCGCCTGGGCTTATGAGCACGGGACGTACTTCAACGCCCGGGACTGCTCCCGGTACGCCGACGAGACCTGCTTCCTTATGGAGTACAACTATTTCGACGGGTTTGACTCCCACACCCTCCCGCTGGAGGCCGGGGATGCCCTGGAGGGTCGAATCGACACCTGGAACGGCTGGCTGGAGGTGGAAATCAGCGATGAGGACGGAAACGCCCTTCTGGAGGGAGCCCCGCTGAACGGGGACCAGCGGGTGGACATCGCCAAAACGGGGGACTACACCATTCTTGTCCACGGGCGGCGGGCCAGAGGGAACTTCGTCTTCTCCAAAGTCCCGGCGGGGGAGGCGGAAGCGCCGGAAAATCCGCCGGGCATGGAGGCCCAGCCGGAAGCGGAGGAGCCTCCGGTCCCGGAGGAAGAACCTTGAACAAAAGACCAGCCGGAGGGCGCTTGCGCTCTCCGGCTGGTTATTTCATTCCGTAACCTTGCGTTCCAGGGTGACCACCGCGCCCACGACAACTCCCACGCTGATATTGAGGGACTGCGCCGCCAGACGCCAGCCCTCCCTGGCGTATTGATTCAGGGCCTTTTCCATTTCCCGAAGCGTCAGGGACAAAACCCTGTACTCGTACATACTGCTCTCTCCTTTTTGATTTATAAATCATACGATAATTCATGATATACTTTAGGAAGCGGCTTTCAATTTCTTTTTCCCAGCCGGATACACTCCAGGGCATAAGTCACCTGCATGACCCCCCAGACCAGCAGGAGGATGAAGACCGGAAGGAGGCTCATCTCAAACACCATGCTCAGGACCGCCAGAACCAGCCACAGCCCCAGGCACAGGCGGCTGGTCACCATGTAAGCCCGGCGGCTGGCCTCGCCGATCTGGCGGCGCTCCGACTCGTCGCAGCTGTCCATCCACTTTTTTTGAAACTTCGTGTCGTAGACGCTGCCCCGCTTCTCCGGGTTCATCCGGCGGGTCAGGTCCACAGCCTTCTGCTGGGCAAAGATCACAAAGCCGCAGGAGAGGAGGAACACGCCCACCAGGGCCAGGGCCCGGATATCCCTGTCCATCCAATAGATGCAGAAGGCGGAGAGGAAGAACAGGTTGAACAGCAGCTGTACGGCGCTGAGGAGCAGGACCCAGCTCAGGGCGGTGTCGATGGACTCCGAGGTTTCGTCCTCGTCCCCGCCGTCCCAGGCGGCAAATTTCTTCGCGGCGGAGCGGTAGAGGACAAGGCAGCTTCCCAGGGTCAGCGCCGAGGTGGCGGGGATGCCCCAGGGGGTAACCGCCGCCAGGGCGGCGCTCAGCCCCTCCGCCAGGGCGGCGGTATCCAGGCCCATGGCCCGGGAAAGGCCAACGGCAAAGCCGACGACGCCCCCCACCAGCAAGGAGCCCAGCAGGGACAGGGTGAATTTGGGCAGGGCCTTTCGGTTCTCGCTTTTCTCATTCATGGGTTTCGTCCTCCTGATAGGTAAAGATGTCTTCGACCCGCACGCCGCAGATTTTCGCCAGCTTCAGCGCCAGCGTCACGGAGGGGGAGTAATCCCCCCGCTCAATTTGGCTGATGGTCTGCCGGGAGACCCCCGCAAGGCTCCCCAGCTGCTGCTGGTTTACCCCCAGGCGGGCCCGGTGCTCCTTCAGCCGGTTGTACAGGGGCATGGTCAAGCTCCTTTCTGTTGACAAAGCAGGTTGTCAAGTTGACAAGGATTCTTGTCAACCATAGAATAGCAGTGACAAGGAAAGTTGTCAAGAGGAATTTGAAAAAAGGACGGCGGAGCCAAAGCCACGCCGTCCTTAAAAATGCCGTGTTTGATGTTCTCAAAGCGGCCCTGCCGCTTACCGCCCGTCCGCGTTCAGCGCCTCTCGCCCCGGTCGAAGGCCACCACCACCCGGCGGTTGGGGTCCATGCCGGTGGAGTAGGTGGTCACGCCCTCGAAGTCCTGGAGGGCCGTGTGAATCACGTGCCGCTCATAGGCGTTCATGGGCTCCAGGGTGACGCTGCGGCGGAAGCGGACGACTTTTCCCGCCACCTTCCGGGCCAGGTGCTGGAGGCTCTGCTCCCGCTTGGCCCGGTAGTTCTCCGCGTCCAGGTGGATGCGGACCCGGGGACCGCCGCCCCGGTTCACAGCGTAGCTGGTAATCTGCTGGATGGCGTCCAGGGTCTCGCCCCGGCGGCCAATGAGGGCGCCCAGGCCTTGGCCCTCCAAAACAACCTTATACCGGCCCTTTTCAGGGAGGTACACCTTCACCCCGGCGGCGCTGTCCATATGCTCCAGCAGCCCGGTGAGGAAGGTCTTGATGGCCGCCGCCTTCTCGTCGTTCACCTCTTCGCCCGGGGAAACGGGCTGAGCGGGGGCGGTCTCCTCCCAGCGGGGCCCGGCGGGCTGCTCCTTCTTTTCCGGGCGTTCCTTCTTCTCCCGGGGGACGCGCTCCCTGCGCTCGGGGCGCTCCTTCTTCTCCGGCGCGGCGGAACGGGGTCTCGCCTGGACAGGCTCCGGCTTGGGTGCGGGGGCGGGCTCCGGGGCGGGCGCTTCCTCCTCCGGGCCGTAGTACACGCGGATTTTCGCCGGGCACGCGCCCAGCCCTAAGAAGCCGGACTTGGCCCGCTCCAGGACCTCCACGGACACGTCGTCCCGGTCCAGGCCCAGCTGGGCCAGGGCCTTGGAGATGGCCTCGTCCTCGTTCTTGCCCGTAACGTCAATATAGTCTCTCATAACGGCTTCCACCTTTACGTTTCGTCATAGCGGTCCGGCTTGTAGGCCCGTCCCCTGGCGTAGGGCCTGTCCCCCACCCGTCCGGCTTCCGTGGTGGCGGAGCCGGCCTTGGCGGATTTGGCGGCCTTGGCTTCCCGGGCGGCCTTCTGCTTTTCCTTCAGGGTCTGCTTCTGGGCGGCCTGCTGGCGCTGCTGCTCCTGGAGGACCTTGGCCTCCTCCATCTTGCGCTTCCGCTCCGCCTGGCGGGCCTCATAGCGGGCGTTCTCCTCTTCCTCCAGCTTCTTGTTGAAGAAATTGCCCATGAGGAACTCCTGCACGGCGGCAAAGGCGCTCTGGGCAATCCAGTACACGCCCAGGGCCGCGGGCATGGTGAAGGCGATATACACGGAGAACAGGGGCATAAACATCATCATGCGGTTGGCGCTGGCGGCGGAGGGGTCTGTCTGAGGCTGGTGCTTCATGGTAATCTTGGTCATAAGCCACTGGCTTCCGCCGGCCAGAATGGGAATGAGAATCAGCCCGATGGCGGCCCAGGTGAAGGCGAAATTCGTCACCATGCTCCAGGGATTGGCCGCCATGTCCAGCCCGAAGGAGGTGTAGTTCATGTTGATCCACCCGGGCACCGACTCGCCCAGCTCCGGCATCTGGGAGGCAATGGCCTTGACCAGGTTGATCTGCCCATAGGGCAGCAGCTGGGTAATCCCATCCCGGACGATGGCGGCGCCGTCCTTCATCTGCACGATGCCGGACACGTCCAGCCCGGCGCCCGTCACGGCGTCCACCATCTGCTGCACCACATCCTGGCTCAGCATCATAAAGTGGGTGATGGGCTGGCGGATGATGGAGTACAGGGCCAGCAGGATGGGGAAGGGGAGCAGGCTCCACAGGCACCCGGACATGGGGTTGATTCCCTCCTCGGCGTAGAGCTTCTGCATTTCCTCGCTCTGCTTGGCCTGGTTGTTGGCGTATTTCTTCTGAATCTCCTGGAGCCGTCCGGACATGCGGCTCATGCGCATCATGCTCTTCTTGGACTTCATCTGGAAGGGCACCATAATCAGCTTGACCACCAGGGTGAAGAGGATGATGGCCATGCCGTAAGAGCCGGTCAGGTTATAGAACAGCCGGACCAGCCAGGCAAAGGGGATACAGATATAGTATCCGATGGTTGAAAACATAGTTCGTTCCTCTCGTTTTGTTCAGTAGAGAACCGGGCATTCCCCGTCAGGACGGGAAATCCCCCGTCCCCTCTCCCTCGTCCCCCCGCGGGGAAGGGGGAATGCTCAAGGGGGGACGCAGGTCCCCTCTTGAAAAGCGGCGGAAGGAATGGGGCGGGCGGAGTCCCCGCCGCCAGGCGGCGGGGACGGAGCAGAGCGGAATTTCTTCCGCCGCCGGCACGGGGTCGTAGCCCCCCTTGTGAAAGGGGTTGCATCGGAGAATCCTCTTGAACGCAAGCCAGCTCCCCCTGACCGCCCCATGCCGTTCCAGCGCCTCCACGGCGTACTGGGAGCAGGTGGGGATGTAGTTGCAGCACCGGGGGCGGCCGGGAGAAATATTCCGCTGATAGAACCGCACCAGCCAGATCAAAACCCTTTTCACGGCTTGTCCCCCTCAAGGCCCAGCTTCCGGGCGAGGCGGCGGAAGGTGTCGTTCAGCTCCTTCCAGGAGGCGGTCAGCGTCCGGCCCCGGGCCACCACGATGATGTCCCACCCCTGGGAGAGGCGGGGGCTCGCAAGCCGGTAGACCTCCCGCAGGCGGCGGCGGGCCCGGTTCCGCTTCACGGCGTTCCCCAGCTTCACGGAGACGGTGATCCCCAGCCGGTTATGGCCCAGGCGGTTTTTCCGGCAGTAGAGCACCATGCTCCCCGCCACCGCCGACGCGCCCTTTTGGTACAGGCGGCGGAACTCGTGATTTTTTTTCAGCGTCACCGCGGGTTTCATGCCCCATCCCCCCCCAGGCCGGAGAACCAGTACAAGGGACGGAGGAATCCAAACAATTCCAGCCGCCCCTGTCAGGACTCGTGTTCAAGTGTCTCCTGCCGCTCAATAGGAGAGGCGGGCGCGGCCCTTGGCGCGGCGGCGGGCCAGGACCTTGCGGCCGTTGGCGGTGGCCATGCGCTTGCGGAAGCCGTGGACCTTCTGGCCGTGGAGCTTCTTGGGCTGATAGGTACGTTTCGTTGCCATGCTGAGACACCTCCTGTCGATATTCCGTCCGCCCCGCCGAAAACCGGGGGCGGCGCTTTCCCAACACTGTCCGGGCCTCAGGAGGCGGACAGCGCGGCAGACAAACTCAAGCGCCGATCGACGCATGGGATAGTATACCATACGGGCAGGAGGGGTGTCAATAAAAACTTGGGCGAATTTCCGCCGAAAAGCTCCCGAAAAGCCGCCTGGGGAAGAATCCGGAAGGCTGCCTCCCTACCAATCGTGCCGGGGGGTGTGGACGTTCCGGACATAAAAGGCGTCCACAAGGGCGTCGATCCGCTGGAAGCACGTTGGGTCCTCCAGGCTGTCGTCGTCCAGGACGGCCTTGATCTCGGCAATCAGCTTCAGGGCGCTGGACTCGGCCAAAGACGGCAGTTCGACGGTCCCCAGGGACTCCAGATAGTTCACCACCAGCTTTCCGATGGCGTTTTCGTACATGGCTCTCGACAGGTCCTGTTCCATGGCGTTCTCCCTTCACCCAAAAACGTTCCGTAATAACCTTTGGTATCGTTTCCATTTTAATGCCATATACTGCACTTGTCAATAACGATTGTGGGTGCTTTATATGAAGGATATTTTGGCGAAGCGGCTGAAAAAATGCCGGGCAAAGACGGGCTTGCCTCAGATAAAAGTAGCGGTTTACTGTGATATCACGGAAAAGGCATATCAAAATTATGAGTTGGGGGTTCACGAACCAAAGGTGAGCATCCTCATGCGGATTGCCCGGTTTTACGGTGTTTCCATCGACTACCTGGTGGGCTTGACCGACGACCCAACCCCGTATCCTCGGGCCCCGGAGTAAATTTCCGGCAAACCATGAGTTTCCCCCCTTCCGGGAACAGCAGCACCCGGGCGGGCCTTCGGGCCCGCCCTTTTTCCGCAATGCTGTTGGTTGTTCAGCAGCATGCACCCTCTTTGTGGGGCCTGCCCCCCTGGTCAGGCCATTCCTCCAGTGCCCCCCTTTTTCCGGCAGGAAACCGCATGCCGGCATAAAGAGCAAATCCGGTTGACCGCCTCCAGTTTGCAGAATGAAAGTCTCAAAAAATTGCCCGCCCCTTATGAAAGCGGCTGCAAGCAAAGGGCCCCGTCCGGCGGACGGGGCCC
Organism: uncultured Oscillibacter sp.; assembly: GCA_910579435.1. GTDB lineage: Bacteria > Bacillota > Clostridia > Oscillospirales > Oscillospiraceae > Oscillibacter. The sequence continues at coordinate 21,307 of CAJTVF010000020.1, read as the reverse complement.
TTTCATATGGATTCCTTATCTCTTGTTCGGCTCATCGCTCTCAAACACCGCCTTGGCGCTTGCGGCGAGGCCCGCAAGCCCTTGCAGCTCGCTGGGAATGATGATCTTCGTCGCCTTGCCGTCGGCCACCTTCTGCATGGCCTCCAGGGCCTTGAGCTTCACCACCTGGTCGTTGGGGGCGTCTTCGTTCAGAAGCCGCAGGGACTCCGCCAGGGCGGTCTGGACCCGGGTGATGGCCTCGGCCTCCGCCTCGGCGGCCATGATGCGGGCCTGCTTCTCGCCCTCGGCCTGGAGGATCGCCGCCTCCTTGGCCGCCGTGGCCCGGAGGATGGCGGCCTGCTTCTCACCCTCGGCCACCAGCACCTGGGACTCCTTCTGGCCCTTGGCCTGGAGGACGGATTCCCGGCGCTCCCGCTCGGCCTTCATCTGCTTTTCCATGGCGTTCTGGATGTCCTTGGGGGGAATGATGTTTTTCAGTTCCACCCGGTTGACCTTGATGCCCCAGGGGTCCGTGGCCTCGTCCAGGATGGCGCGCATCCGGGAGTTGATGATGTCCCGGCTGGTGAGGGACTGCTCCAGGTCCATGTCGCCGATGATGTTCCGCAGGGTCGTGGCGGTCAGGTTCTCAATGGCGCTCATGGGGTGCTCCACGCCGTAGGTGTAGAGCTTGGGGTCCGTGATCTGGAAGTAAATCACCGTGTCGATCTGCATGGTGACGTTGTCCTTCGTAATGACGGGCTGGGGCGGGAAATCCGCCACCTGCTCCTTGAGGGAGACCTTCTTCACCACCCGCATGACGAAGGGCACCTTGACGTGAGGGCCCTGGTTCCAGACGGCGTGGAACTGGCCCAGCCACTCCACCACGTAGGCCCGGGACTGCTGGACGATATGGACGTTGGAGATGATCAAAATGACCAGCAGGATGATGACGGCGGAAACGGGAATCCAAAACATTACTTCACTACCTCCACTTTCTCTGAATATTGGACCAGGAGCTTAACGCCCTCGATCTTCTGTACCGTTACCTGGGTCCCGGCGGGGATGACGGAGCCGTCCATACTGCGGGCGGTCCAGGTCTTGCCGTCCACGTAGACGGCGCCGGAGGCCCGCTCGTTGTCCACGGCCTCGGTAACCTTGGCCACCATGCCCAGGACCCGGTCCGAATTCGTGGGGATATGGGGCCGGGTCATAAAGCGCCGGACCAGGGGCCGCGTGGCGGCCAGCGCCAGTGCGGACACCACGGCGAACACCAGCACCTGGGTCGCCTCCGGGGTCAGTCCCCCCAGAGACCAGCCGGACATGCAGATGAACAGCGCCGCCAGGGACCCGGCCACGAACCAGATGGAGACCATGCTCTCCGTGACCACTTCGGCCATGCCGAAGAGAACGATGGCCCCCAGCCAGAGCCAGATAAATAAATTCATAGAGTGCCTCCTTTCCAAAGGGCTTTTGTGTTCATTTCCAGTATAGCATATCCGGGGGAGAAAAAGTGTTTCATTTCAGTAACAATTCACAGGGCCTCCCTGGGAGGTTTCTCTTGACAAGGGCGCAGGCGCGTGCTATATTAAATATGCGAATATAAAGGACGAATATTCGCAAATTACATTTTGCAGAAAAGGAGGCGAAGGCAATGCCATCAAAACCCATGCTCTCCGAGGAGGACAAGGCGGAGATCCGCAAGAGGCTGAAAGCCCTGTGCGAAGGGCGCTGGATTGCCCGGGGCTATAAGCGGACCAGCGTCAAGGAGCTCTGCGCCGCGGCGGGCATTTCCATCGGGACCTTCTATGTCCTCTACCCCGCGAAGGAGGACCTGTTTTTGGAGACGATCCGGGATATCCAGGAACGGCTGAAGGAGCAGGTCCTGGAGACAAACGGGCGGGAGCGGAGCCGGGGGGGCTTTGCCCGGGCGCTGAAGGAGCTTTACCGGGAATACGCCGCGAAGCCCTTTTTGTACAACGTGGGCACGCCGGATTTCCGGTCCTTCGCCGCGAAGCTGCCGGAGGAGGCCGCGCGGCAGATCAAGCTGGACAGCTTCGCGTTTTTCCGTCAGGCGGTCCAGGCCGCGGGCCTGAGGCTGAGGCAGGAGGAATCCCTGGCCTACGGCGCGCTGAGCGCCCTGCTGTCCACGGTAAGCGCCCGGGAGGCGTTGTCCGCCGCCTGTGATCCCTCCGCTGTCTTCGGCCATATGGCGGAGGTATTGATGGAAAACCTGTTTGAGGAGGAGCCTGTATGAAAGTGCCCGTACCCAGCTTTGTCCCGGTTCCCGAACCGGAAGCCATGCGGCTGATCGCCGCCGTGCTGCTGACTGCCGGGCTGAGCCTGGCGGCTGTGGGGCTGGCCTGCCTGTTTGCCCACAAGAGAAAGGGAAAGGGGGCGGTCCCCGGGTATATCTGGGCCCTCATCGGTGTGGGCGCGGTCCTGGCCGTCGACCATGGCGTGCAGATGCTGTTTTAGGAGGATAATAAAGATGATCGAGCATGTCAACCGGATTTGCGGGAGGCTGAACAAGGCCCTGGGCCTCTCCGTTTCCCTGCCGGACCCGGACGAAAAGGCGCTGAGGGCGGCGTCGTTCCGGAGCCTGGCCCTGGGGACGGCCCTGGCGGCGGCGGGAGTGCTGCTGCACTCCCGGGGGTTCCTGCTGCTGGGCGGCGCCGGCATGGTAAGCGGGACGGTCCTGCGAAAGGAGAGCCGGAAGCGGAGCGGGAAAGAATAGGCCGCACGGCGGCTTTGGGTGTTGAAAACCGGCGCCGGGACTGGTATACTGGGGCTTGACATTGCGCAAAGGAGGCGGCCCCTTTGATTTTGACCATCCCCTGCCTGCTGGGCCTGGAGGCCCTGGTGTCCGACGAGATGAAGCGCCTGGGCCTGAAAAACGTCCGGGCGGAAAACGGCCGGGTCCACTGTGACGGCGGCCTGGCGGACATTGCCCGGCTGAACATCAACCTGCGCTGCGGGGCCCGGGTGCTGATGGAGCTGGGGTCCTTCCCGGCCCCGGATTTCGAGGCGCTGTTCCAGGGCGTGCTGGCCCTGCCCTGGGAGGACTTCATCCCCCGGGAGGGGGAGTTCCCCGTGAAGGGCTATTCCCTGAATTCCGCCCTCCACTCCGTCCCAGCCTGCCAGGCCATCGTGAAAAAGGCGGCGGCGCGGCGGCTGGGGAACGCCTACGGCTGCGAGACCCTGCCGGAAACGGGAAGCCGCTATCAGATTCAATTTGCCATCATCAAGGACCGGGCCTCCCTGTATCTGGACACCTCCGGCGAGGGGCTCTACAAGCGGGGCTACCGGGCGCAGAACATGGGCGCGCCGCTGCGGGAGACCCTGGCGGCGGCGCTGGTGACCCTCTCCCGCTACCGGGGAAAAGGCCCCTTCTGCGACCCCTTCTGCGGCTCCGGCACCATTCCCATCGAGGCGGCGCTGATCGCGAAAAACCGGGCCCCGGGCCTGGACCGGCGCTTTGCCGCCCAGCGGTGGAAGTCCATGGACCCGAAGCTGTGGATGGACGCGGCGGAGGAGGCCCAGGATAGGGAATTCCACGGGCGTTACGACATCTGGGGCGGGGACATCGACCCGGCGGCGGTGGAGCTGGCCCGGCACAACGCGGCTTTGGCGGGGGTGGAGGACTGCGTGCGCTTTGAGGAGGCGGACGCGGGGAAGTTCCATCGAAGCGGCGAGTATGGGCAGCTGGTGACAAACCCGCCCTACGGAGAGCGGCTGCTGGAGAAGCGGGAGGCGGAGGCGCTCTACCGGACGTTTGGGAAAGCGCTGGAAGAACTGCCGCCCAAGTGGCGGGTCATCGTGCTGAGTTCTCACACGGAGTTTGAGCGCTGCTTCGGCCGCCCGGCGGACAAGAAGCGGAAGCTGTACAATGGAATGCTGAAATGCGACGCGTTTTTCTACGGGAGATAAAAAAGGGGCGGGAATTTTCCCGCCCCTCTTGCAACGGGGAGAAAAATGTGGCATAATAAAAAATACGCTGATGATGATTTGGAGATGTACCCAAGTGGTTGAAGGGTCCGCACTCGAAATGCGGTAGGCGCCTAAACAGCGCGCGAGAGTTCGAATCTCTCCATCTCCGCCAGCGGGAAAAGGCACGAAGTTTTCGTGCCTTTTCTTGCGTCCGGAATGCGCGCAGTATGGAAACGGCGGCAATTCCCAAATTCCGCGGGCGGAGGCAGGAAGATGCCGGAAAATGACGTGAGACTGCTTGATGAGTTCAGGCCTTGTTTGAAAACTGGCGGAATGCCCGACGGTGAGAGATTTTTTCGCCAATTAAGGCAAATTTTCGCGGGCGGGCTGCCGCCCGGCAAGAAAATTTAAGGAAGCACTGATTAAATCAACGTGTGCAGATTTGCGCCAGAAATTTCTGCTGACAAGGAAGAAAATCGCAGGAATCCTGACGGATTTCAAGATTTTCTAACGCAGTCCAGCGGGAATTTATGGCGTGAAGCTGTGTGCGGGGATTTCATCAGTGGTTCCTTAACGCAGAGCGGCGGAAAAAGATCCGCCGTTTTGGGCGTTTAGGCCTTGTTTGAAACAAGGCCTAAACGGGTGGATAGAATTTGCAGCGGCATATTTTTGTGCCGGCATGGCGTCAGCAAGTATATTGAGGAGATGGAGCAAGCCCTCTCTTACAGGCGGAGCGGCTTTTGGGCCCTGCGCGTTCCGGCGGCTCTTTTCATAAAGGCCCGCCGGTCAGGCGGGAATGACTTTCCTCATCGCAACATATATAAGGAAATAAAACGGGACTTCGGCCCCTGAATACGCAAGTCAATTACAAGCCCTTATTGAATACCGTGCGCTGAACAGCTCCAGCAGAAAAAGGGCTTGCAAAAATCATGTCCACTCAGTATAATTGGGAAGGTGGCTGTGTGCCATTTTTTAATTCTAAAAACAGATGGAGTCAGGCAGCTATGAAAAAGATCGAATTTTCAAAGGGAAGTCCGGAAGGAAAGCAAACCCGCATCGGCAAAAAGGTAGGCAACGTGGTCGTCATCATGCAGATGATCTCCGTTGTATTCGCGGTGGGCATGTGCGTGATTATGTTCCGCTCCTTGGCAACGAATATGCTGGAACAGCGCTGTACCAACGGCACGAACATGCTCTATTATGTTCTGAGCCAGTCGGACGGGACCGGCGATGTCAACCAGCTGCTGGATGAGCTGAAAAGCCGCATGGGCTGTGAGTTTACCATTTTTGAGGGGAATACGCGGGCCTACACCACCGTGGTCCAGAACGGAGAGCGGGTCGTGGGCACCACGCTGTCCTCCGAGCTGTCCGAGATCGTGCTGCAAAAGGGGCAGAGTTATGTGGGCAAGGCCACGATCCTGAATGAGGAATACCTGTGCTCCTATGTCCCCACCAGGGACGCGGCGGGAGCGGCCGACGGCCTTATATTTGCCGGCATTTCCTCGGCGGAAGCCAACCATCAGATTTTTATGACCATCATCTGGTCCTCCCTGGTGAGCCTTGCCGTCATCGTCGTATGCATCTTCTTCCTGTCGGCGTATCTGAAGAAGACCGTCTCCGCTCCCCTGGCGGAGATCACCCGTGTGGCCGGCTGCCTGGAGCAGGGAGACCTGGGCCTGAACGGCGGCGGAGAGAGCGGCATCGCCGTCCAATCCAATGACGAGGTCGGCCGCCTGGCCCTTATCTTTGAGAGGACGATTCAGCGGCTTCGGTCCTACATCGGGGAGATTTCTTCCATACTGGATTCCATTGCCGCCGGAGATTTGACGGTTTCCGCCCGGCAGGAATATGTGGGAGATTTCATGTCCATCAAGGTTTCCCTGGACAGCATCCAGTCCAAGCTCCATGATACCATGAGCCAGATTCGGGAGAGCGCCGAGCAGGTGTCCGCCGGAGCCGAACAGGTGTCGAACGGCGCCCAGGCTCTGGCCCAGGGCGCTACGGAGCAGGCCAGTTCCGTGCAGGAGCTCTCCGCCACAATCAGCAACATTTCCGGAAACGCCAAACGGACCGCCCAGGCCACCGAGGAGGCCGGCCGGTTTGTGGAGCAGGCGGGCGGCCAGCTGGGCGTCAGCATGGAGTACGTCAAGCAGCTCAACACGGCGATGGGCAAGATTTCCAGCTCCTCGGAGGAAATCAGCAAAATCATTGCCGCCATCGAAAACATCGCCTTCCAGACCAACATCCTGGCGCTGAACGCCGCTGTGGAGGCGGCGCGGGCCGGATCTGCCGGAAAGGGCTTCGCCGTGGTCGCCGATGAGGTCCGCAGCCTGGCCAACCGGTCCGACGAGGCCGCCAAGGCCACCAAGGACCTGATCGAAAGCTCCATTGCCGCCGTGAACGAGGGCAGCGGCGTGGTGAACGAGGTGACCCAATCCCTGGAGCGCACCAGCGTCAGCGCCGGAGGCGTGACGTCGCAGATGTCCATTGTGGTGGAAGCGGTGGATAAGCAGACCACCGCCATCAGCCAGGTGACCGAGGGCATCGACCAGATTGCCAGCGTGGTGCAGACCAACTCCGCCACCAGTGAGCAGAGCGCCGCCGCCAGTCAGGAGCTTTCCTCTCAGGCCAGCCTCCTTAAAAGCCTGGTGGCCGCGTTCCGCCTGAAGTAAGGGACGGAAGCGAAGGCGCTTGCGCGCCGAAAGCGCGGCGATTTATTTGCCCGCGCAGGTTTGACAGGCTTACATAGTTTTTGCCGGCACAGGACAAGGCGGAGCACCCGGGCGGGTGCTCCGCTTTATGTTTGGAAACGCGGATTTGCGGTCCGGGCCGCAGTGTGTGCGCGTCTGAACCGCTGAAAGGCGGAACGCGGGCCGGGAGAGGGCATCCTCTCTCAGCCCGCGTTTCATGCCTCCTCCCGCTTGTCCATCCGCGCCAGGAAATAAGCCAGGACGAACCCGGCGGCGGCGCAGAGGGCGGAGAGGGCCATCTCCCCCGCCCCGGCATACTCCGTGGGTACGATGACCAGGGTGGAGGCCATCACGAAGCCCAGGATGCCGTGGAAGGCCGCGGCGTAATGCCGCCGGAAGAACCAGGTCACCAGCCTTGCAAGCAAGGCGATGGTCAAAAACATCCCCGGCAGGGCGGCGGAGAGGACCAGGAGGTCCAGCCGGGCCAGCCCCTCCAGCATGGGCTGGTAGAGCCCCAGGGCCATCATCACGGAGGAGGAGGTCATGCCGGGGATCACCACCCCCATGCCCCACAGGGCCCCGCAGAAGTTGTACCACCAGAAGCTGGGCTCCACCTGGACGCGGACCACCCGGCTGACGTAGAACAGCCCGGCGAACACCGCCGCCGCGCAGAGGAGGAAGCTCCCCCAGGCGGAGGCGGAGCGGCCCTCCTTCCCCGCCTCCCGGAACAGGGAGGGGGCGGTGCCCGCGATCAGGCCGATGAAGAGCCAGGTGGTGGCCGCGGCGGAGAGGGCGATGGCGGCGGAGATGCCCTTGGCAAAGCCCATGAAGCCCGCCGCCCAGCCCAGCCCCAGGGGGATGAGCATTTTCCAGTACTTCGGCACCGCCCGCCGGGGCCGGGTCAGCACCTCCATAAAGGGCCGGTAGATGTCGAACACCACCGCCAGCACCCCGCCGGAAACCCCCGGCAGAATGGCCCCCGCGCCGATCAACACGCCGCAGAGGAAGTCCCGGAGCCAGTGGGCCCGCCGCTGCTGCCGTTCGTCCATTGTCCCGTTTCCCCCTCTCGGCCCGTCTGAAATCTTACGCGGAATATGATAGCAGTTTTACCGGAGTCTTGCAATCCAATTCCCGCTTTTGACGCAAAATTTCCCCCGGTTTTTCAGGGGCTTTGTGCTTTTCGCTGATATTTTTTGGGGGGCGAACAGGGTTTTCTGTGCGCTTTGCCGTTGACAGAGGCGGGGAAAGCGTGTAAACTACAAAGCACTTCAAACAATTGAACAGCCGCAAAGACGATGAAAAGAAGAGTACGCCGGACGATACGTCAAAGAGAGCCCCGGGTGGTGAAAAGGGGTACGGAAGGGCCGGCCGAACATGGTCTTGGAGTTGCGCCGCCGACTGCCCGCAGGGCATAGGCCGCGACGGGAGCGCCCGTGACAGCGCAGGGGTGTGATGGCACTCCGTAAGGCCGCCTCCGCGAGGGGGCGCGCGAATCAAGGTGGTACCACGGCGCGGCTTCGCGCCCGTCCTTGAAGCTGAACGCTTCAAGGGCTTTTTTGTTTGTTTGCGACTTTTCCGTAAAGGAGCTGCTACCGTGAGCGAATCCATTATCCGAATCCAACACCTGACCAAGAACTTCGGCGGCGGGCCCGGCGAGGTCCACGCCCTGGCGGACATCAATCTGGATATTCAGCAGGGGGAGATCTTCGGCATCATCGGCCTCTCCGGCGCGGGGAAGTCCACCCTGGTCCGGTGCATGAACCTGCTGGAGCGCCCCACGTCCGGCACCGTCCTGGTGGACGGGAAGGACATGACCGCCCTCAGCGAGGGGGAGCTGCGGCTCCAGCGGCGGAAGATTACCATGATCTTCCAGAGCTTCAACCTGCTGATGCAGCGGACCTGCCTGAAAAATGTCTGCTTCCCCATGGAGATCGCCGGGGTTCCCAGGGACCGGGCGAGGCGGCGGGCGGCGGAGCTTCTGGAGCTGGTGGGCCTTCAGGACAAGGCGAACGCCTACCCCGCCCAGCTCTCCGGCGGGCAGAAGCAGCGGGTGGCCGTGGCCCGGGCCCTGGCGACGGACCCCAAGGTCCTCCTCTGCGACGAGGCCACCTCCGCACTGGACCCCACCACCACCGTCTCCATCCTGGAGCTCCTCAAGGACTTGAACGCCAAGCTGGGCGTCACGGTGGTGGTCATTACCCACCAGATGAGCGTCATTGAGGCCATCTGCTCCCGGGTGGCCATCCTGGACGGCGGCAGCGTCGCCGAGCTGGGGCCGGTGCAGGAGATTTTCTCCAACCCCTCCACCGACGCCGCCCGGCGGCTGGTGTACCCCGGCGGGGCCAGCGTCTCCCAGTATCCCGTGGGCACCCGGGCCGCCCGGGTCTCCTTCAACGGCGGCACGGTGAACCAGCCCCTGATCGCGTCCCTGGCCATCGACTGCGGCGTGAAGGTCAGCATTCTGGGCGCGGACACCCGCAGCGTCGGCGGCAGGGCCACGGGGACCATGCTGCTGAGCCTTCCCGACGACCCCAACGAGGCCGCCAAGGCCCTGAGCTATATCCGTTCCCAGCCTTACATTACCGTGGAGGAGGTGGAGTACCGTGGCTGAGATTTTCACGTCCGCCTTTTGGGCGGAGTACGGCGGCATTTTGGCCGAGGGCGTCTGGGACACCCTGGTGATGACGGTGATGTCCACGCTCTTTGCCTATTTGATCGGTTTGCCCATGGGAGTGCTTTCCGTGCTGAGCCAGCCCCATGGCATCCGGCCCCACAAGGCCGCCAACGCCGTGCTGGGGTGGATCATCAATATCGGACGCTCCTTTCCCTTCGCCATTTTGATGGTGGCCCTCTTCCCCTTCACCAAGCTGGTCATGGGGACCCGGCTGGGCCTCCGGGGAGCCATCCTGCCCCTGGTGGTGGCTTCCGCCCCCTTTGTGGCCCGGATGGTGGAAACCTCTCTCAGCGAGGTGGACGCCGGGGTCATTGAAGCGGCCCAGTCCATGGGAGCCTCCACCTTCCAGATTGTCTGGAAGGTCTACCTGCCGGAGGCCATGCCCTCTCTGATCTTGGGGGGCTCCATCACCCTCATTGCCATCGTGGGCTACACGGCTATCGCCGGCATGGTGGGCGCGGGGGGCCTGGGGGACCTGGCTATCCGCTATGGACACCAGCGGAACGTCCCTTCCGTCATGTGGGTAACGGTCGTCATTCTGGTCATTATCGTTCAAGTGGTTCAAAGCGTTTTCAGCCGCCTGTCGGTGCGCATCGACAAGCGTTTGAAATAAAGCGGATTCCCTTTCCCTTCCAGCCCCTCACGCGCGCAGAGAGGACGGAGGCCGGAAAGCGGGAAGCCGCAAATACCGAAGACTATTCGGAACAAGTCATTGTTTTTAAATTGGAGGAACACATCATGAAAAAGAAGATTTTTGCTCTTACCCTGGCCCTGATTCTGGCCCTGTCCCTGGCCGCCTGCGGCGGCAAGAAGAGCACGACCTTGAAGGTCGCCGCCTCCCCCACCCCCCACGCCGAGATTCTGAACCAGTGCGTAGATATCCTGAAGGAGCAGGGCATTGAGCTGGTGGTCACCGAGTACTCCGACTACGTGGTGCCCAACACCGCCGTGGAGGACGGAGACGAGGACGCCAACTACTTCCAGCACGTCCCCTATCTGGACGACTTCAACGCCGAGCGGGGTACCCATCTGGTGAGCGTGGCCGGCGTTCACGTGGAGCCCATGGGCCTGTACGCGGGCAGCTCCGCCTCCCTGGACGCGATTCCCGACGGCGGTAAGGTCGCCCTCCCCAACGATGCCACCAACGAAGGCCGGGCCCTGCTGCTGCTGGAGGCCCAGGGGCTCATTAAGCTGACCGACAGCTCCAACCTGGCCTCTACGCCCAAGGACATCGCCGAGAATCCCAAGAACCTGGAGTTCGTGGAGCTGGAGGCCGCGCAGGTCCCCGCCGCCCTGGACGAGGTGGACATCGCCGCCATCAACTCCAACTACGCCCTGGGCGCGGGCCTGAACCCCGTGGAGGACGCCCTGGTCATCGAGTCCTCCGACTCCCCCTATGTGAACATCCTGGTGGTCAAGGAGGGCAATGAGAACAACGAGGCCGTCCAGGCCCTGGTGAAGGCCCTCCAGTCCGACACGGTGAAGGACTATATCAACAACACCTTCGGCGGCGCGGTGGTGCCCGCGTTCTGAGAAGTTTCCCCCAAAAGCCCGTCTAGGCCTTGTTTGAAAATTGGCGGAATGCCGGATTTGGGCAGATTTTATTGCCAGGCAAGGCGATTTGACGCGGGAATCCTGACGGATTTCAAGTCCAATCAACGCAGTCCTGGCGGAAAAAGATGCCCAAAGACGGCGTTTTGCCATTTTTCAAACAAGGCCTAGTGATGGCGGCGAATACCGTCACAAAAGCGCCGGAGGCTTGGCCTCCGGCGCTTTCCCTTTATGTATCCAGCTTTTTCAGGTGCTTCGCCGCCGCTTTCAGCATCAGCTTTTTGGGCCCCGTGCCCGCGAAGTCCACCTGCACCAGGGCGTCGCCTCCCATGGGCTGGACGGACAGCACCGTCCCCTGGCCGAAGGCCCGGTGCTCCACCCGGTCTCCCTTGTTCAGGGTGATGGAGGGAGCGGCGGGCTGGCCGGCCGCGGTCCGGCGGGCCTCCTGATAGGACGGGCGGGCCGGACGGGTATAGGAGGGAGCGGGACGCGGGGAGCCGCCGAAGGCTTCGCCGCCGTATGCGCCGCTTCCGTAGGCGGAACCGCCGTACCCGCCGAAGCCGCCGCCGGGCTGGAGGTCCCGCCCCTCCCAGTCCAGGTTTTCCTCCGGGATCTCCTCCAGGAAGCGGGAGAGGCGGTTGCTGGAGGTCTTGCCGTAAAGCATCCGCTGGCGGGCGTTCAGCAGGGTCAGCCGCCGCTTGGCCCGGGTCATGGCCACGTAGCACAGCCGCCGCTCCTCCTCCAGCTCGTCCTCCTCGTACTGGGCGGAGCTGCCGGGGAACACGCCCTCCTCCATGCCCACCACGTAGACCAGGGGGAACTCCAGGCCCTTGGCGGCGTGAATGGTCATGAGGGTCACGCAGTCGTCCCCGCTCTCCAGGGAGTCCAGGTCCGTGTACAGGGCAATCTCGTTCAGGAAGCCGGAGAGGGTGGCGTCCTCCGGCTGGCGGTCCAGGAAGCTCAGGATGTTGGACTTCAATTCCTGGACGTTTTCCAGGCGGCCCCGGCTCTCCATGTCGTTCTTGTCCTTCAGCGCCTGGGTGTAGCCGGTCTGCTCGCACACCGCGTCGTAGAACTCCGGCAGGGCCAGGGTCCCCCCGGCCTTGCGGAGATTGTCGATGAGGTCCGCGAACTGGAGGAGCTTCTTCGCCGGGGTCTTCAGCTCCGGGAACAGGTCCGCGTTGCGGCAGATCTCATAGAGGGAGGCCCCCTGCTGTTCCGCCAGCGCCGCCGCCTTGTCCATGGTGGTGGCGCCGATGCCCCGGGGCGGGTTGTTGATGATGCGCCGCAGGCGCAGGTCGTCCAGGGGATTGTTCAGCACGCAGAGATAGGCCAGCATGTCCTTTACCTCCGCCCGGTCGAAGAACTTCATGCCCCCCACAACTTTATAAGGCACGCCGCTGCTGCGCATGGCGTATTCCAGGGCGTTGGACTGGGCGTTCATCCGGTAGAGGACCGCCGCGTCCCGGAAATGGCCCCCCCGGCCCACCGCCGAGAGGATGTCCCCCGTCACAAAGGCGGCCTCGTCCCGTTCGCTCAGCACCGTGCGGACGCTGACCTTCTCGCCGCCGCCGTTTTCGGTCCAGAGGGTTTTCCCCTTCCGGCCCGTGTTGTGGCGGATGACGGCGTTGGCGGCGTCCAGGATGTTCTGGGTGGAGCGGTAGTTCTGCTCCAGGCGGATGACCCGGGCGTCCTCGTACTGCTTCTCAAAGTTCAGGATGTTCTCGATGTTGGCCCCCCGGAAGCGGTAGATGGACTGGTCGTCGTCGCCCACCACGCAGAGGTTCCGGCGCCCCCCCGCCAGGAGGCCCGTCAAAAGGTACTGGAGGTGGTTCGTGTCCTGGTACTCGTCCACGCAGACATAGCGGAATTTCTTCTGGTAGCAGGCCAGCACCTCCGGCTCCTGCTTCAGCAGGGTGACGGTGTGAAAGATGATGTCGTCGAAGTCCAGGGCGCTGGCGGAGGCCAGCTTCTTTTGATACGCGGCGTAGATTTTGGCGATGCGGCCCATTCGCCAGTCGGTCTCGGCGCTGTGCTTTTGGGCGAATTCCTCCGGACCCAGGTAACGGTCCTTGGCGGCGCTGATGACGGAGAGGACGCTTTTCGGCTGGAAGGTCTTGTCGTCCAGGTTCAGCTCCTTTACCACGTCCTTCACCACCCGGCGGGCGTCGTCGGTGTCGTAGATGGTGAAGTCCTTGGCAAAGCCCAGGCGGTCGATATCCCGCCGGAGGATGCGGACGCAGGCGGAGTGGAAGGTGGAGGCCCAGACGTCGTTTGCCATGGGGCCCAGGCGGGCGGCCAGGCGGTCCTTCAGCTCTCCCGCCGCCTTGTTGGTAAAGGTGATGGCGATGATCTCCCAGGGCCGGGGCACGTCCACGGCGCAGAGCCGCCGGGCCCGGTCCGCCTCCGACGGAGAGGGATTCTCCGGGAAGTTTTCCAGAAAAGCCAGGTCCTCCTCCGTGGCGGTTTCCGGGACGAAATCGGAGTCGCTGCCCCGGCCGTAGGTCAGGAGGTTATAGACCCGCTGGATCAGGACGGTGGTCTTGCCGCTGCCCGCCCCGGCCAGGAGGAGCAGGGGGCCCTCGGTGGTCATGGCGGCCTGGCGCTGGGCGTCGTTCAGGCGGCGGAGGTCCCCGGCGATGACCCTCCGCCGGGCGGCGGCGTAGCGTTGGTTAAAGTCGTTCATAGCGTCACCAGCTTCCTTGTCGTTTGTGTTTGCAATCTCATTTATTTTAGGGCAAAATCCGCCTCGGGTCAAGAGCGGAGGTTTGCCGGGAGCGGCCAGGCAAGTTTTTTGCTTCTCATACCGTTCTATTTTTCCTATGGGCAGCATAAACCGCATATATTTTCAATTTATTTTATCCTTCGTTTCAATCCGCCCTTAGGCCTTGTTTGAAAATTGGCGGAATGCTGGATTGGGGCAGATTTTTTTGCCAGGCAAGGCGATTGGACGCAGGAATCCTGACGGATTTCAAGTCCAATCAACGCAGTCCTGGCGGAAAAAGATGCCCCAAGACGGCGTTTTGCCATTTTCAAACAAGGCCTGGCGATTTGCCTGGGTTTCTGTATGAATGTTAAGGGGACAAATGCCCCGCATTTGTCCCCTTAACTCCTTAACTTAATGACATTGAGTGCAATGCGCCAGCTATCATCACAGCTGAATCTCCCCAATGTTACTGCGGCTTCACAATCAGGTTCACCAGCCGGTTTTTGACAAAGATGGTCTTGACCACCTGCATCCCCGCCGTGGCCTTCTGGACCTTATCCACCGTCATGGCGGCGTCTACCACGGCCTGCTCCCCGCTGTCCGCGGGCATGGTGACGGCGCCTTTCAGCCTGCCGTTCACCTGGACGGCGAAGGACACGGTGGAGGCCACGGTCTTGCTCTCGTCGTAAGCGGGCCACTGGCTTTGGCAGCACATCTTCCCAGTCTCGGCGGCAAAGCCGAACTTCTCCCACAGCTCCTCCGTGATATGGGGCGCGAAGGGGTTCAGCAGCTGAATCAGAGGCTTCATGTCCCCCTTGGTGACCCCGTTGGCCGTCAGCTCGTTCACCGCTGTCATCATGGCGGCAACGGCCGTGTTCATTTTCAGGCTGTCGATATCCCCTGTGACCTTTTTGATGGTCCGGTGGAGGATGGCCTCGTTGGCGGGAGAGGGGTTCGGGTCGTCCTTGGCGTTCTCCGCCAGGTTCCACACGCGGTCCAGGAAGCGCTTGGAGCCCTTCACCGCCTCGGTGGACCAGATGGCCGCCTGCTCGAAGTCGCCTACGAACATGATATACAGGCGCATGGTGTCCGCGCCGTACTGGGCCACGATGTCGTTGGGGTTCACCACGTTGCCCCGGGATTTGGACATTTTCTCGCCGCCCTCGCCCAGGATCATGCCGTGGCTGGTGCGCTTGGCGTAGGGCTCCTTGGTGGGCACGACCCCGATGTCATAGAGGAACTTGTGCCAGAAGCGGCTGTACAGCAGGTGGAGGGTGGTGTGCTCCATGCCGCCGTTGTACCAGTCCACGGGGGACCAGTAATCCAGGGCCTCCTTGGAGGCCAGGGCCTTGTCGTTGTGGGGGTCCATATAGCGCAGGAAGTACCAGCTGGAGCCCGCCCACTGGGGCATGGTGTCCGTCTCCCGCTGGGCGGGGCCGCCGCACTTCGGGCAGGTGGTGTTCACCCAGTCCGTCATCTTCGCCAGGGGGCTTTCGCCGGTGTCCGTCACCTCATAGCTCTCCACCTCGGGAAGGAGCAGGGGCAGCTCCGACTCCGGCAGGGGGACCCAGCCGCACTTTTCGCAGTTCACCAGGGGGATGGGTTCGCCCCAGTAGCGCTGGCGGCTGAACACCCAGTCCCGGAGCTTGAAGTTGGTCTTTTTCACGCCGAAACCGTGCTCCACGGCGTATTCCTTCATGGCGGGAATGGCCTCTTTTACGGTCATGCCGTTCAGGAAGCCGGAGTTTATCATGATGCCGTCGTCTTTGGTGGTGTAGGCGCTTTTGCTGATATCGCCCCCCTCCACGACAGGAATGATGGGCAGGCCGAACTTGGTGGCGAAGTCCCAGTCCCGCTGGTCGTGGCCGGGCACGCCCATGACGATGCCGGTGCCGTAGCCCATCAGCACGTAGTCGGAGACGAACATGGGGACGGTTTCGCCGTTGGCGGGGTTGGTGACCAGGACGCCCTCCAGCCGGACGCCGGTTTTCTCCTTGTTCAGCTCGCCCCGCTCAAAGTCGGATTTTCTCGCGGCCTCCGCCTGGTAGGCGGCCACCTCGTCCCAGTTGCCGATGCGGTCCTTCCATTTTTCCAGCAGGGGATGCTCCGGGGAGATGACCACATAGGACAATCCGAAGAGGGTGTCCGCCCGGGTGGTGTAGACGCTGACGGTATCTTCCATATTGGTCTCAAAGGTCAGCTCGCAGCCCTCGGACCGGCCGATCCAGTTCCGCTGCTGGATTTTGACCCGGTTGATGAAGTCCACGTCCTCCAAATCGTCGATGAGCCGGTCGGCGTACTTGGTGATGGCCAGCATCCACTGGGATTTTTCCTTGCGGATGACCTCGCCGCCGCAGCGCTCGCACACGCCCTCCACCACTTCCTCGTTGGCCAGGACGATCTTGCAGCTGGTGCACCAGTTCACGGGCATGGAGGCCTTATAGGCCAGGCCCTTCTTGAACATCTGGAGGAAAATCCACTGGGTCCACTTGTAGTAGTCCGGGTCCGTGGTGTTGACCTCCCGGTCCCAGTCGAAGGAGTAGCCCAGCATCTGAAGCTGCTTGCGGAAGTTGGAGACGTTGTCGTGGGTGACCTTGGCGGGGTGGATGTGGTTTTTCACGGCGTAGTTCTCCGTGGGCAGGCCGAAGGCGTCGTAGCCGATGGGGAAGAGGACGTTATAGCCCTGCATCCGCTTTTTCCGGCAGATGATGTCCATGGCGGTGAAGGGCCGGGCGTGGCCCACATGGAGGCCCTGGCCGGAGGGGTAGGGGAACTCGATGAGGCCGAAGAATTTTTCCCGGCTCGTGTCGCCGTTGACGGCGGTAAAGGGTTTTTCTTCCAGCCATTTGGCCTGCCATTTTTGTTCTATGGCGGTGAAATCGTACTTCATGTGTGATCTCCTTCTATTGATAATATGGCTATTATGGCGCTTTTGCAAAGCGGGGGGTGTTGCTCGCCCTTGCGGGCGGGGGAGAATGGATACCAGCGATGGATGGTCCATTGCACCCCCCATTTTCTCTTTTTCTTCCAGAAGAAAAAGAGAAAACGGGCCGTGCTCGGTCCAAAAGAGAAAAAGAAGTAATTTGACCTTCTATCAGTAGAACATCCCGCAAAGTGAGACTGGTTTTTTAAGGGTGGATACTTGTGGGGTCTGACCCCTTGGTCAGGCCATTTCCTGGGGCGGGGGTTTTGGTGCTTACTGAATGGACTTTCTCCTCTTTCCGCTGCCGCTGATGCGGTGCTGCGCTGTGGGCCTGATATGCTCCCAGGGACTGCCCTCCTACTGGTACAACACCCCGAAATGCTGATTCCTGGGTAGGAGCATGCGCTCTCCTTGTGGGGCCTGACCCCCTGGTCAGGCCATTCCACCAGGGACTGCCCTTCTGCCGGCAGAACTCGGCTCAGCTCCGCTCAAAGCCCAGATACCGCGTCCCCTGGAAGGTCAGGGTCCCCCGGTCCCCCTCCGCCAGCATTCCGTATTCCGGGCCGCTGACGGCCAGCTCCATCCGGTCCCCGCTCTCCACCTGGAAGGTGGCGTAGTAGCGGGTGGAAGAATGGTGCATGTCGTTCTGGCCGTGATGATGGCTGACGCAGGTACGCTTGGCGGCCACCTCGGCGGAAACCGTCAGCCGGGGGGAGGCGTTGTTCTTGCTCCAGGTCCCAACGCCCCGGACTGCCGTCACGATGAACGTGCCGATGACGATGACAAATACCGTGATGAACAGAAATGGGAAAATCGAAAATATCAGGTCAAATCCGCCCATTCCAAACCCCATGCTCATGTCCTCTCTCCTTTCTCAAACGGCGAAAACGCCCCCAGCCTATGCGGCCAGGGGCGTGGATGCACGCGGTACCACCCTGTTCAGCCGCCAGCGGCGGCCCTCAAAGCCCGGTAACGGAGGCAGACCGCCCCGCCCTACCTCTCGGGCGGGAGACTCCGGGACCAGTCATGCACAGGGGCTCCCCCGCCGGCTCGCACCATCCGCCGGCTCTCTGAGGGCGGGACATTCCCCCGTCTTTTTTCCCTTCATCGTCGTTCAACAGGCCCTATTGTACGGGGAAGGGGCCGTTTTGTCAAGGGGGAACTGCCGAAAAAACCGCCCGGGACGGCTCCCGGGCGGTCCTTTTAGCCGGATTTACTTCTCCTTCACCTCGTCGAAGAGCTTCCCGGTTTCCGCGTCCGGGGCCGGGGTCAGCAGGCTCACAATGATGATGGCGGCCAGGCCCACCACGAAAGCGGGCAGCAGCTCATAGATGTCCAGCGCGCCGCCCATGGGGCGGACCAGGAACTTCCAGACGAAAATCATCACGCCTCCGGCGACGAGGCCCGCCATGATGCCCTGGCGGTTGCTCCGCTTCCAGTAGAGGGCGCAGAGGATGGCGGGGCCAAAGGCCGCGCCGAAGCCCGCCCAGGCGAAGGACACGATCTGGAACACGTTGCTGTCGGGGTCCGAGGCCAGGAACAGGGCGATGACGGCGATGACGATGACGGTCAGCCGGGCAATCAGCATGGTCTGCTTCTCCGTCAGCTTTACGCCGAAGACCCCCTGAACGATGTTCTCCGAGAAGGCGGAGGAGGCCGCCAGCAGCTGGCTGTCGGCGGTGGACATGGTGGCGGCCAGGATGCCCGCCAGGATGCAGCCCGCCACGATGGCGGGGAGGATGCCGTAAGAGGACAGCAGGTCGGACAGCTTCACGATGATGGTCTCGGTGGCGCTGCCCTCCAGGAAGGGCACCCGGCCCGCGGCGGAGACGGCATGGCCCACGATGCCGATGAACACCGCCACGCCCATGGAGATTACCACCCACGTTCCCGCGATGCGGCGGGAGAGGGTCAGCTCGTTTTCGTCCCGGATAGCCATGAAGCGGACCAGGATGTGGGGCATGCCGAAGTAGCCCAGGCCCCAGGCCATCATGGAGATGATGCGGATGAAGCCATAGGGCTCCGCCGCGCCGCTGGCGGCGTTATAGGTCTCGGTGAAGCTGAAGAAGCCCGGGAGGGTCTGGGCGTGGGCGATTACCGCGTCCATGCCCCCCGCCTGGACCACGCCGAAGACCACGATGACGGCCAGAGCCGCGGTCATGATGACGGACTGGATCAGGTCCATGGTCGCCACGGCGTTGAATCCGCCGATGGAGGTATAGCTGATGATGACGATGGCCCCGACCACGACGGCCATCATGTAGTCCCAGCCGAAGAGGCTGTTGAAGAGCTTGCCGATGGCGGCAAGGCCCGAGGCAACATACGGCACGAAGAAGATCAGAATGATGAGGGCGGAAATGCACATGATGACGGGCTTCTTTTCGCCGTAGCGCCGGGAGATGAAGCTGGGGATGGTGATGGCGTCCAGCTTCACGCTGTAGCGGCGGAGCTTTTTCGCCACCAGCAGGAAGTTGAGGTAGGTGCCCGCGGCCAGGCCGATGGCGGTCCAGCTGGCGTCGGCCACGCCGGATAAGTAGGCCAGGCCGGGGATGCCCATAAGCAGGTAGCTGCTCATGTCGGAGGCCTCGGCGCTCATGGCGGTGACCAGGGGGCCGATGCCCCGGCCTCCCAGGTAGAAGCCCTCGGCGCTCTTCTTGGAGCGGCGGCCGATCATCACGCCTGTGAAGATGACGAAGCAGAGGTACAGGATGATGGTGGCCATGATACAGATTTGTGCGGCAGACATATTCTCTCTCCTTTTCGGTTCAGTGGGTGCTATCATAGCACACTTTTTACTAGAATAAAAGACAGAACGAAGTATAGAATACAGTCTGCACTCCGTTCTGTATCATTTGCATAAAATGGTGAAATATCAAGTCTTTTCAGCCGTACAGTTTTTAAGGAAAAATTTCGCCGGAAAGCAAATATTTCAATCAACTCCGCCAGCTCTCCAGAAATGTGGGCGTCATGGCGTCCGTGTAGGCCACCAGCGAGTACTCCCCGCCGCAGAGGCACCAGTCGTACAGCAGCGCCCGCTCCCAGAGGGCGTAAGCCTTTACGATCTCGTTCACCGTCCGGTCCGCCCGGAGCTGCCCCGCCCGCTGTCCCTCGGCGATAATTTTCCGCAGGAGCTTGAAATAGGTGCGGTTCCGGTCCAGCAAATGCTTCTCACCCCGGGTCAAAAGCTGGGTGGAGAGGAGCCGGGCCAGCAGGTCCAGGGAGATGCCCCCGTCAATCATGGCGAAGAGCTCGTGGTTCAGGAATACCAGCTTCTCGATGGCGTCCTGCTCCGGCGAGAGGGCGGGAAGCAGCTCCTCGTATTTTTCGTCGAAGACGTTGGACAGGGTGCCAAGCAGCGCGTCCTTCCCGTCAAAGTAGTGATAAAAGGAGCCCTTGGAGGTTTCGGACTCAAACACGATGTCCTCAATGGTGGTGTCCTCATAGCCCTGCTCGTAGAAGAGCTTCCAGGCGGTGGAGATGATGCGTCCCTTGGTGTTCCGGGTGTTTTTCCGGGGCATGGCGGGGCCTCCTTTCCGGGATTTATGGTTGACAGCCCGGGGAAGGGCTGGTATAATCAAGGCAAGAGGGGCGCGGCCGGGGCATCGGCCGCAGTTCAACCTCGTCAAGTTTTGAGCTTGGAGATTTGGCCGCTTCCTATGCCGGGGGGCGGTTATTTCTTTTTCGTTACATTGATAACGCCAAAGATCACAACGGCCAGCAGGTTCAGCAACGCCAGGGTTTCCAGAACCGTCACGCTGTCACCTCCTATGTACGGAGGCCAAGCCGTTCCCCTCCCGCCTGATATGGATATAGCACATTTTAGCGGGCGTGTCAACGGCGGGGACCAATGGAACCCGCACTTTTTGCAAGGTTTCCAGCACATTCTCCGGTGTTCATTTGCGGAGAGTGCGATTATAATGAAGAGCAGACAAGGAGGAAGGACCCATGAAATTCTGGAAGATGAACGGGGCCGGAAACGACTTTATCATCCTCAACAACCTGGAAGAGCGCCTGCCCCTGGAGGCCATTCCCCAAATCGCCCGGACGCTGTGCCGCAGGCGCATGTCCATCGGGGCCGACGGGCTGATGGTGGTGGAGGCGGCGGACCAGGGCGGCGACTTCAAGATGCTGTTCTTCAACTCCGACGGAAGCGTGGGGGAGATGTGCGGCAACGGGGCCCGGTGCATCTGCCGCTACGGCTTTGAAAACGGTCTTGCCAAGGAGGCCCAGGCCGTGGAGACCACCGCCGGAATGGTGTTTGGCCGGAGAATCGGCCGCCGGCTCTACCGGGTCCGCCTCAACGACCCCGCCACGATAAAACTGGACTGCCCGGTGGAGGTGGACGGCGTGCGGTACGCCTGTTCCTACGTGGAGCTGGGGGACCCGGGACTGCCCCACGCGGTGGTCCCGTACCACAACCTGCAAAACGCCGACGAAAACGAGCTTCGGGAGCTGGGCCGGAAAATCCGCTGGAACCCGGTCTTTCCCAAGGGGGCCAACGTGAATTTCTACGAGCTCACCGGGGAGGACCGCTTCTTCGAGCGGACCTTCGAGCGGGGGGTGGAGGACTTTACCTACGCCTGCGGCACGGGCACCGGGTCCGTAGCGGCGGTGCTGGCCCTTCAAGGAAAGGTCAGCGGGCAGCGGGTCCGGGCGGACATGACCGGCGGGACGCTGTATGTGGACGCGGAGCGGGTCCACAGCCAGATTACGGAGCTCTGCCTTACCGGGCCCACCAACGTGGTCTGCACCGGCGAGGTTGCGGACGAGGATCTGACGTATCAGCCATTGTGTGAGTAAAACAGTCTAATGGTATGAAGTCAAGTAGGTGATGCAAGAAAATTTCAAGGAAAATC
>CAJTVF010000019.1 GCA_910579435.1 uncultured Oscillibacter sp. | reverse complement strand
ACTGCGTTAGAAAATCTTGAAATCCGTCAGGATTCCTGCGATTTTCTTCCTTGTCGGCAGAAATTTCTGGCGCAAATCTGCACACGTTGATTTAATCCGTGCTTCCTTAAGAACCCCTGTGACCAGCCGGGATGCAGGTACATAAAACCCCCTCGGAAGGGAAAAGAAAAAGAGAGGCCTGCGCCTCTCTTTTATTCTTCGGGATCTTACAGCTTCTCCTTGATCTTGGCGGCCTTGCCCACGCGGCCCCGCAGGTAGTACAGCTTGGCCCGGCGGACGGCGCCATTGCGGACGACCTGAATGGTCTCGATGGAGGGAGAGTGGATGGGGAACACCTTCTCCACGCCCACGCCGTAGGAGATGCGGCGGACGGTGATGGTCTCCTCGATGCCGCCGTGCTTCTTGGCGATGACGGTGCCCTCGAAGACCTGGATGCGCTCCCGGGAGCCTTCCTTGACCTTCACGTGGACACGCACGGTGTCGCCGATCTGCACCTTGGGCGTCTCCTTGCCCAGCGCCTCTTTGTTCAGTTCCTTGATGAGATCCATGGATATTTCCTCCTGTTATAATAGGCGTTCTTACCCGCTTTTTCGCGCGGCTTTCCGCGCGCGGCAGAGGACCGCCCTTTGTAAGCCTGAATAGAATATCACAGGCTTTTCAAAATTGCAAGGATTTTTTCCGAATATCTGTCAAAAAATGAGGTCTGCGCCGCCGCTCCGGCTTGGAAAACTGCCGGACAATCAGAGCGTGTTAGCGTTCTTTTGCCTGCTTTTACCCAGGGGGCATACGGGGCCTCTAAGCGGCAGAGCCGCCAAGAGGCCCCATATCTTTCAAGAAAAGCGGGTCAGCCCAGGTCCCGGTGGTCCAGGGCCGCCAGGCCGAAGCGCACCGCCTGGGTGACCGCCTCCCGCTCCGCCTCGTCTCCGGCGGCCTCCCATTTGGCCCGGAGCTCCCGGAGGAACAGGCCCCGGAGGGAATCCTCCCCCGCCCGGGCCCAGACGTCCGACGCCACCCGGGTGTGGTCCCGGACCTCCAGGGCGTAAAACCGCCCGGCCAGGGCCGTCTCCAGGGCCCTGGCGTCCGCGCCGCCCTCTCCGGTCTCGCCGGTGAGGAGGATGCGGTAAAGGCCGTCTGCCATGTCCCCGGACAGGGCGGCTTCCACAGCCTCCCGGGGAGAGCGGCCCGTCACGTCCACATTTAAAATCTCATACCGCCGCCGGGCGAAGGGCACGAAGGACAACGAGACGCACCCGCCGTCGATCACGCCCTCATAAAAGCCCTTCTCCCCCAGCTCGTCGAAGCCCCGGCCCTCGGCACAGCCGGGCCAGGCGCAGAGGGTCCCGCCATAGGTCTTGGGCTCTCCCCGCTTGTGGATGTGCCCCAGGGCCAGATAGGCCAGGCCGCTGGCGGCAATCTCCTCCCGCCGGAGAGGGTCATAGCGGTCCTCCGCCGGGTCGATCTCGCCATGGAGAACGCCCAGGTGGACACGTCCGTCCTCCGGCGCGGCAAAGCCCGCCAAAAGGCTGGTCCCCTGCTCCGGAGAGGTGAACGCCGCCCCGTGGACGGCGACGCCCAGGTCCGGCAGGTCCACGGAGGCCAGGGCGCTTTCCCGGAAAATGTGGACGTTCTCCGGCCAGTCCGCCGTGACCCAGGGGCTGCCCGGGCCGTACCAGTCGTGGTTCCCCGGGGCGGCGAAAACCCGGGCCTTCATGCGCCCCAGGGCCTCTGCCAGGGCCTCGCCGGTCTCCCGGTAGGGGGCGGCGCTGTCAAAAAGGTCCCCGGCCAGCAGCACCAGCTGAACGCCGTGGCTGTTGACATAATCCGCCAGCCGGAAGGGCAGCTCCCGGCTCTCCCTCCGCCGCTCCGCCGCCCGTCCGGCGGGCAGGGCGGCAAAGGCGCTGTCTAAATGAAAATCCGCCGCGTGGATGAATTTCAGCATCATCGCGCCTCCAAACGTCTCAGCCTTCCGCCTGCCAGGCCTTGCACACGTCCACCCACTCCACGAAATGAGAGGAGTAGGCTTCCAGCTCCTCACAGGTCAGCTCGATGGCGCTGTTGTCGCTGCCCGCTGCGGGAAAGACGGTCTCGAACCGCTTCAGGGACACGTCCAGGTAGACCTTCACGTCCTCCGGCAGGGCGAAGGGGCACACGCCCCCCACGTCATGCCCGATGAGACTGTGGGCCTCCTCGTGGGTGAGCATCTTGGCCTTGGTGTGGAACTGGGCCTTGTATTTGCTGTTGTCGATTTTCGCGTCTCCGGCCACCACAATGATGACGGGCTTGTCCTCCACCTTAAAGCTCAGGCTCTTGGCGATCCGGGCGCCCTCCACGCCCACGGCCACCGCCGCCAGCTCCACCGTGGCGGAGGAGACCTCGAATTCCCGGATGCGGTCCTCAATGCCGAAGGTCTTGAAATACGCTCTTACTCTCTCGATAGACATGGCTGAAACTACCTCTCTTCTGTTTCACGTTATCGGATGTCGACCCGCTCCACAGCGGTGCAGAGCCCCGTGGCGCTGTCCAGGGTGAACACGGCTCCCCCCAGCTTGCATGGCCCCTCCGGGTGCTTGTACCGTCCGGGCAGGCCCCCCAGGAAGCCCTCCACCGACTGCCAGGGCTCGATGCCCAGCACGGACTCAATGGGCCCCGTCATCCCCAGGTCCGTGATATAGCCGGTGCCCTTGGGACAGATCCGCTCGTCGGCGGTGGGAACGTGGGTATGGGTGCCCCAGAGGGCGGAGGCCCGCCCGTCTAAATAGTAGCCCAGGGCCAGCTTTTCGCTGGTGGCCTCGGCATGGAAGTCCACCAGGGTGAAGTCCGCCTCTCCCTGCTCCAGCAGCTGGTCCGCCAGGGTAAAGGGATTGTCCGCCCCCCAGGCCAGGCCGCAGCGGCCAATGAGGTTCACCACCCGGATGCGGACGGCCCCCAGGTCGAAAATCTCACAGCCGTGGCCCGGAGCACGGCCGGAGTAGTTGGCGGGGCGGAGAAGCCAGGGCGCGTCCTCTAACAGGCTTCCGATCTGGGCCTTGCCGAAGGCGTGGTTCCCCAGGGTCACCGCGTCGGCCCCGGCGGCCCGGATGCGCTCCGCCTGCTCCCGGGTCAGTCCCACGCCGGAGGCGTTTTCCCCGTTCACCACGGTAAAGGCGGCGCCCTTGAGCTTTTGCAGGGGCCGCAGGACCTTTTCCAGGTGGCGGAGCCCCGGCTCCCCCACCACGTCGCCCACGGCGAGAATGTGATACAGCATAAACGCCCTCCAATCTAGAGCAATTCCCAGAAATAATGAGAAAAAAGGAAGCGAGGACGGGAATTGCAGGGCAAGGCGGAGGACGCAGGCGGGCTGGCGCCCGTCAAGGACGACAACGCAGCCATGCTATCCCCGGACCGCTGAACTTTTCTCAGTATTTTTGGGAATTGCTCTATGGACATAGTATAACAAAGATTTTCCCCTTTGCAAAGGGGAAAACGGCGGCCCGCCGGAAAAATTCCGGCGGGCCGTTTCGCACTTACCGCTGGTTCTGCTCCGCCAGCAGCTTGGACAGCTCCTCCATGAAGCTGTCGATGTCCTGGAACTGCCGGTAAACCGAGGCGAAGCGGACATAGGCCACCTGGTCGATGCCCCGCAGGTTCTCCATGACCCGCTCGCCGATGATCTCCGTGCTGATCTCCCGCTCCATGGAGCTCTGGAGCTCCTGCTCGATCTCCGCGGCTACCTTCTCCAGCCGGGCCATGGGGACGGGCCGCTTCTCACAGGCCCGGATCATGCCGCCCAGGACCTTTGCCCGGTCGAAGCTCTGGCGGCTTCCGTCCTTCTTCACCACCACTACCGGCAGGCTCTCCACCGTCTCATAGGTGGTGAAGCGCCGCCCGCAGGAAAGGCACTCCCTCCGGCGGCGGATGCTGTTGTTTTCATCGGCCGGCCGGGAGTCGATCACCTTGCTCTCATTAAAGCCGCAATAGGGACATTTCATATGGGACCTCCTGATCCTCCGCCGGTTTCCCGGCGGCCCGCGTCCGTACATACGGGCACCTTTGGTACTTCCCAAGGCGTTACGGGGGTGTCCCGGGAACGTTCGGCTGTATTATATCACGGGAATTTCAAAATGGATAGAATTTTGTCAAATTTTTTTAGAAAAATTTTCCCGGTTTTTGGAAATTCAAAAAACCGGCCGGTCCTGTTTGTCGAAGGCGTAGACCACATAAGCCCCCTCCCCGAGATTGCGGAGGCGGGCGAAGCAGAACAGGGTGGTCAGGGGGAAGGGCTTTGCCCGGTCATAGGGCAGGGCCAGATACCGGGTCTCCCCCGCCTGCCGGACCCGGGCTCCCTGGACGCCGCTCAGCCTCTGGCGGAGCCAGGGGGCCCGGAAGAGCTGCTCCGGGGCGGGGGCGGGCTCCCAGACCTCCGGCTCCTTTGCCCCGGCGGGGCGGACCTCCCCCCGGAGGAGGCGGCCCAGAGGGGCGGTGAGCCGCCCGGAGAAACGGCGGCGAATGGTCCCCCCGCTTCCCTCCGGCTCCAGCACCCCCAGCCTCAGCTCCCCCCGGTCCCCCACGGCCCAGGCGCACCAGAGGCCCGCTTCCGGCAGGGGGCAGCGGGCGGAGAACCAGGTATAGAGGCCCTCCCGCTCCGTCATCAGCTCTCCGGCGGGCTTGCCCTCCAGCATCAAGGGGAATTTGTCCATATCCGCCGTCCCTCCCGCCTTAGAACCTGTATTCACAACCGTTGAACGCCGCCTGGCCGGTCCTTTTCCCGGCATCCCACGGTTATGAAGACAGGTTCTTAAAAAATAAAGACCCGTCTGCGCTATCTTATGCGCGGACGGGTCCGGTTATGTAGTTCAGGCGACGGTGTAGCTTCCCCGGGCCAGAACCTTGGTGGTGGCGGAGGAGGCCCGGACGCCCCGGCCCTCAATAGTCATCATGTACAGGTGGTTCTGAACTAAGGACGCGCCGTCTGCCAGGGTGGAGCCGGTGGTCTCGTCGATGAGCCCCGGGTCCGAGGGGGAGACGCACACGGCGCTGCCCACCCGCAGCATCACCTCGCAGCCGACGTCTCCGGCGAGGGTCTGTCCCTGGCTGAGGGTCACCACCGTGAAGGAGGCGGCGCTGGAGGAGGTCCCCCCAGGGATGGCTTGTCCCGTGCGTTCGGCAATCTTCTGGTCCACCCGCTGCATGATGGTATTAAAAAAGGTGTCGTTCAAATAGCTCAGCGTCACCAACGGGTCGCCGGAGGACCCGGCCTCCGCCGCCAGGGAGGCGGTGGTCATCAGCCCGGCGCTGAGAACCAGCAGCACCACGGCCCGCAGCAGCCATCTGTCTTTTTTCATATGTACCTCCTCTGTATGCCCCCCGGCGGAGAACAAGTCTCCGCCGGGAGGGAACCTCAAACCAACTGGTCGTGGGGCAGCCCGAAGCTGACCGCGATCGCCGTGTCCACCTTGTTCATCACCGCTTCTTCCACATGGCCCATGCGCTCCCGCAGCCGTTTTTTGTCCAGGGTCCGCACCTGCTCCAGCAGGACCACGGAATCCCGGCTCAGGCCGCAGCTCTGGTCCACAGGAAGGTCGATATGTGTGGGCAGCCGGGTCTTCCCGGTCTGGGAAGTGATAGCCGCCGCGATCACGGTGGGACTGTAGCGGTTGCCCGTGTCGTTCTGAATAATCAGAACCGGCCGGACGCCGCCCTGCTCGCTGCCCACCACCGGGGAGAGATCGGCATAGTAAATATCGCCACGCTTGACACTCGTATCCACAAAGTTCACACTCCGCCGAAAGAAGTACCCGCCATCGGGGAGGAAAGGCTTTCCTCCTCGGTGAGGCCACTTTCATTCTCCCACGCAGTTTCGGAATTTATACGCCTCTTCCGGGAATCTTGCGAACAAGCCGTGGGAGGGACAAATTCCGGCGTCCTCGCCCCACGTCATCCTATGCGGGGCGGCGGGCGGCTGTGCGAAGCGTCAAGCACCGTGTTCTGTTATTGTATCATAAAAAGAGAAGCTCGTAAAGTCCGCCGTCAAAATGATTTCCCCGTCCACGGCGATTTCTCCCCGGACCGGGGTCCCGTCCGCCAGGTTCAGCCAGACCGTGGAGAGGATTTTTCCATCCTTTACCCCCGTCTGGTCCACCGTGAGGCGGAGGCAGGACACGCCGTTCCACTCCTCCTCGTTCTCCTCCAGCAGCCAGCCGTCCCGAAGGGCGTTCATCAGCCGGGGGAGGCAGGCGGCGGGGCTGATCTCCTCGTCGCTGAGGGCCCCGGCGTTGAGGCTGTCGCCCTCGTACTCCAGCCGCCAGTCCGTGTCGTTCAGCACGGCCTTCACCCCGGCGATGGTCTCCGGGGACAGCACTTCCACCGTGCTCTCCCCGCCGGGGACATACTCGCAGCGGAGCTCCGCCTCCCAGGCCAGGCCCTCCTGGTCGCAGGAGACGGCCGCCTCCATGGTACAGCCCGCGCAGTCATGGTAGCGGTCCCGCAGGTCCGCCGTCCGGGACTCTCCCTCTCCGCCGCCCCGGCCGCCGCAGGCCGCCAGCAGCAACAGCAGGGTTATCATTGGTACGCACTTCCAAAGGCGCACCGGAAAACCTCCCTTAGCTTTGATTTCCTTGCAGTTCGGAAAAGACCCTGGGGAACGCGGCGATCACGTCCTCCGGCGTTACGCAGTATTCCGTCAGCGCCTGCGCCGCCAGGTCCCCGGCCCGGCCGTGCATCCACACGGCCCCCGCCGCCGCCATCACCGGGCTGGCCCCCTGGGCCAGCAGGGAGGCGATGAGCCCCGTCAGCACGTCGCCGCTGCCTCCCTTGGCAAGGCCGGAATTGCCGGTGGTGTTCACCAGCACGTTTCCCTCCGGTCCGGCGGTGACGGTGCGGCGGCCCTTGAGGACCAGGACGCAGCCGTGCTCCCGGGCAAAGGCCCGGGCCGTGCCCGCCGGGTCTCCGGCAAGGCCTTTCCCGATGCGGGCGAATTCTCCGCCGTGGGGGGTCAGGATGGTCACCCGGCCCCGGCGGCTGTCCAAACTATCTATATGTCCCTCCAGCGCGTTTATGCCGTCGGCGTCCAGAACCACAGGCTTTTCCGTCTGCCGGAGGACCTCTAAAACCAGCTGGCGGACGGACTCCCCCCGCCCCAGGCCCGGCCCCAGGGCCAGGACGTCACAGCCCTCCAGCCGCTCCAGGAGCTCCGGCAGGGCGCGCCGGCTCAGCTTCCCGCGCCGGTCCGCCAGGGGGAAGGGCATGGCGGAGGCACAGCGGACCGCCTCGATCTCCCAGATGCTCTCCGGGACCCCCAGGTACGCCAGCCCGCAGCCGGACCGCACCGCCGCCGAGGCCGTGAGATAGGGCGCGCCGGTATAGCCCACGGCCCCGCCCACCACGAGGACCTTGCCGAAGTCCCCCTTGTGTCCGTCCGGCTTCCGGGGCGGGAGGGCGGCCCGGGCGAAGTCCGCCTCCACCGTCTGGACGGGGCAGGAGACCTCCCGGACCAGGGCGGCGGGAATGCCGATATCATGCACCGTCACCTTCCCGGAGAGGAGAGCGCCGTCTCCGGCGGCCTGACCGATTTTGGGCAGGGAGAAGGTCACGGTCCGGTCCGCCCGGACAGCCCGTCCCAGGACCCGCCCCGTGTCCGCCTCCACGCCGCTGGCAATATCGGCGGCAACCACTGTGCCTTTACAGGAGTTGATGAGGTCCACAGCGGCGGCGAACCGGGAGCCCGGGGCGATCTCCCGGGAGAGGCCCACGCCGAACACCGCGTCAATGACCACCTGGCACCCCCGGGCCCAGGCGGCCTGGGAGGCGTCCTCCGGGCGGAAGTCCTCCAGCTCCACGCCGCACTCGCTGAGGCGGCCCGTCTCTTCCATGGCGTCGGGGGTGAGGCGGCTGTAGTCCCCCACCAGAAAGACCCGGACCTTGAGGCCCATCAGAAAGAGGAGCCGCGCCGCGCCGGCGCCGTCCCCGCCGTTGTTCCCCGCGCCGCAGAATACCGCCGCCCGGCATTTCGAGGGCTTGTCGGGCAGGGCGTCCAGGGCCGCCTGGGCCACCTCCTCCGCCGCCCGCTCCATCAGGTCGATGGAGGGAATCTTCCGCTCTTCTATGGCCTTTCGGTCCAGTTCCCGCATCTGCGCCGCCGCCGCCAGCTTCATGTGTCCGTACCTCCCGCGTGTCGAATGTTGATGGTTTGATTATAACGGGTTTCCGGCGGGAACGCAATCGGGAACCTTGCGTTTGCCCGGAAAAGCCGCTAAAATAGGGGGCGCAACCCAAAGTTTACATGGATTTCTTCAAACGCAACACCAAATCGCTGGCGCTGCGCCGCCCGCTCCGGCAGAATAAGGGCACCAAATTCAAGGAGGATCACCCAAATGTCGTTTTCCGAAAACCTGCAATTCATCCGGGCCCAGGCCGGGATCACCCAGGAGCAGCTGGCGGAACAGCTGGACGTCAGCCGCCAGTCCGTCAGCAAGTGGGAGGGCAGTCAAAGCTTTCCCGAAATGGACACCCTGCTGCACATCTGTGACCTTTATAACGTAAACCTGGACACGCTCCTCCGGGGCAGCGTGGAGGAGAGCCGGGTGGCCGACACAGCCAAGTACGACGGCTTCATGACCCGCTTCGCCTGGAGGATCTCCCTGGCAGTTTCCGCCATCATCGCCGGCGTGGGCGTGAGCGGCCTGCTGGAGGTCCTGGGCGCACCGGAGGCCCTGGCGGGCGCGGCGCTCCTGCTGGTCGTCACGGTATGCGTGGTGGTCCTGACGGTCTCCGGCATTGAGCTTGAAAACTTCCACAGGAAAAACCCCGTGATCGCCGACTTCTACACCGAGGAGCAGAAGGAGGCCTTTCAGAGGAGATTCATCTGGCACATCGCCGGAGGCGTGGGGGCGATCCTGTTCGCCGTGGTCCTGCTGCTGCTGTTTTTTTCCGCCTTTCCGGAGCGGGAGCCCTATGAGTCCTACAGCATGGCCTTTTTCCTGCTGATCATTGCCGGGGCGGTGTGGTCCTTCATCTACGGGGGCATCCAGCACGACAAATACGACGTGGAAAAGTATAACCGGGAGAACAATCCCTCGCCGGAGGCCAAGCGGCGGAACAATCTGGTGGGGACCGTCTGCTCCGTGATCATGCTGCTGGCCACGGCCGTTTACGTAGGATTGGGCCTGGCCCTGTATATGTGGAAGACGGCCTGGTGGGTGTTCGCTGTGGGGGGCATCCTCTGCGCCGTGGCCGCCGTGGTCCTGGGTCCCAAGGAGGAGTAAAAGCAAGCCCCGCCGGAGCATCCGGCGGGGCTTGTCTATTCATGCTTTCACCGGGACCCCGGCATCGTTCAGCGCCCGGCGGAGGCGGGACAGGTCCCCGTCGAAAATAGCGCCGTTCATCCCCACAAACCAGGCTCCCTCAATGTTGATGTTCAGGTCGTCGATGAAGAAGCACTCCTCCGCCCGGAGGCCGTACTCCCGGAGCAGCGTTTGGTAAATCTCCGGCTGGGGCTTCAGCAGCTTCCATCTGGCGGAGATAATCCCGTCGTCAAAGCACTCGCTCCCCGGAATCAGGGGGAAGTACTCAGGCAGGTCCTCCTTGGCGTTGGACAGCAGGTAAATGCCATAGCCCAGCTCCTTCAATTCCCGCACCAGGTCCGCCATGCCCTCCATGGGCAGCAGCCACCGCCGCCACCAGTTCAGGGTCAGCTCCCGGGCGGGGCCGCGGAGACGCTCCGGCAGGCGGCGGCAAATGGCTGTCAGCCCGTCTTCCATGGAGAGGGTCCCCCGGTCCATCTGAATCCATTCCACGGAGCCGAAGACCTCCCGCAGAAGCAGGGGCCGGTCCTCCTCCGGGACGTCCAGGCTCTCCACAAACAGATCGGGTTTCCATTGAATCAGCACGTTGCCCATGTCGAAGATGATATTGCGGATCATACTTCCTCCTGTTCCCCGGCCCCGCAGGCCAGCACCACGACTTGATACGCGTCCAGCCGGAGGCGGCCCTCCCGGCTCTCCAGGCTGTCATAATTGTTCATCAGCACCCGGAATGGCTCCGCAAAGGGGACGGAGGCCGTCCCCCGGCCATAGTGGCAGAGGACCAGAATCCGCTTCCCGGATTCCTCCCCGGTACGCCAATAGGCAAAGATCTCCGCCTCCTCCCGGAAGGCGGGGCGGAAGCCGCCCCGGACCAGCGCGTCCTCCCACTCCGGGTCCTTCCGCAGGGCCAGCAGACGCTTGTACCACCCCCGGACGGACCGCGCCGAGGCGGCGTCGGCTTCCACGTTCAGCTCCCGGTAGTTGGGATTCACCGGGAACCAGGGCGTGCCGGTGGTAAACCCGGCGTGCCCGCCGCCGGTCCACTGCATGGGAGTCCGGGCGTTGTCCCGGCTGTGGCGGCGGCAGACCGCCATGGCCTCCTCCTCCGTCAGCCCGGCGGCCCGGGCGGCGCGGTACTGGTCATGGGTGTTCAGGTCCTCAAAGTCCTCTACGGTGCGGAAGTCCCCGTTCCGCATGCCGATCTCCTGGCCCTGGTAGAGGAAGGGAATGCCCCGCAGCAGGACGGACAGCGCCGCCATGGCGGTGACTGCCTCATAGCCCTCGTCTCCCTCCGGCAGGAAGATACCGGGGCTCCGGGGGCGGTCGTGGTTCTCCAGGACGTTGGCCAGGAAAACGGAATCGTTCTCCTGAGAGCGGAAAATCGCGTCCCGCCAGGACCGGAAATCGAAGGGCTTGTGCTGATACCAGAAGACCCCCCGGTGGTCCGCCAGAAAATGCGCGAAGTCAAAGAGGGTGGAGAAGTAGCCCTCCGGCCCGCCGAACTCGCTCACCCGCTCCCGGGTGATGCTGTACACCTCGCCCACGGTGAAGGCGTCGTGGGGGAGGAAGCACTCCTGTTTCAGCTGGTTCAAAAACGCCCCGATTTCCGTGGTCTGGGGCAGCATTTTGGACACGGCGCAGGTGCCGTCGGGGCTGTCGGCGGGGCCGTCCCGGAAGCTCAGGTCCTTTTTCAGGTTGATGATGGCGTCCAGCCGGAAGCCGGAGACCCCCTTGTCCAGCCACCAGTTCACCATATCGCAGATCTCCCGGCGGACCTCCGGGTTCTCCCAGTTCAGGTCCGGCTGTTCCTTGGCGAAGGTGTGGAAGTAATAGAGGTCCGAGCCGGGCAGACGGTCCCAGCAGCTTCCGCCGAACTCCGCCCGCCAGTTGTTGGGCGGGCCGCCGTTCCGGCCCGGCTTTAAGTAGAAGTACTGCCCATATTTGCCCGCCGGGTCCCGGATGGCCTCCTGAAACCAGCGGTGCCGGTCGGAGCAGTGGCTGACCACCAGGTCCATCACCAGATACATTTCCCGGCGCTTCAGCTCTTGGATGAGGGCGTCCAGGTCCTCCATGGTCCCGAAGCGGGGGTCCACGCCGTAATAGTCGGAAATATCGTAGCCCTGGTCCACCATGGGAGAGGGATAGACCGGGGAGAGCCAGAGGATGTCCACCCCCAGGTCCTTCAAATAGTCCAGCTTGGAAAGGACGCCGGGCAAATCCCCGATTCCGTCTCCGCTGCCGTCGAAAAAGCTCTTGGGATAGATTTGATACGCGGCTTTATTTTGCCACCAGGGGAATGAGGTTTTTTTCATAAGAATGCACCGCCTGTCGCCGGATTGCGGCCCGGGCCGCTGGGGCAGGGTCCCGCCGGGGACCCCAAATTCCGCTACAGTATATCACATCCCGCCCGGCAAGTCGAGAGGGATTTTCGGCAAGGAACCGGGCGGCTGCGGACTGCGCTTATCCAGGGGACGGGCCCTTGAAAATCACTCTCGACTTGCTGGGACGCCTATGCTATACTACAGGAAAACAGGTCTCCGCCGGAGGGCGGCGGAGCGTTCGCAGCGAGAAGGAGGCGTCCGAGTTTGTACCGTATTTTTATTGTGGAGGACGACGGCGTAATCGCCGGGGCCGTGGAGCGTCATCTGGAGAGCTGGGGCTATCAGGTGGCCTGCGCCCGGAGGTTTGACGCCGTGCTGGCGGAATTTATGGACTTTGATCCCCAGCTGGTGCTGCTGGACATTTCCCTCCCCTTTTTCAACGGCTACCACTGGTGCCAGGAGATTCGGAAAATCTCCAAGGCGCCCATTCTCTTCCTGACCTCCGCCTCGGACAGCGTGAATCTGGTGATGGCCATGCAGATGGGCGGGGACGACCTGCTGGCCAAGCCCTTTGACCTCCAGGTCCTCTCCGCCAAGGTCCAGGCCATGCTGCGGCGGGCCTATGATTTCGCCGTAGCACCGGCGCTGCTCACCTGCGGCGGGGCGGCGCTGAATCCCGCCAACGGAACGGTCACGGTAAACGGGCAAAGAGTGGAGCTGACCCGGAACGAGGGGAAGCTCCTCCAGCTCCTGCTGGAGAAGAAGGGCCAGATTGTAAGCCGGGACGCCATGATGACCGCCCTGTGGGAATCGGACAGCTTTGTGGACGAAAACACCCTGTCCGTCAACGTGAACCGCCTCCGGCGGAAGCTGGAGGCGGCGGGACTGCCGGACTTCATCCGCACCAGGAAGGGCGCGGGCTATCTGGTGGAGGAGAGCGGGGTATGAGAGTCCTGGGCGCGTATTTTTCACGGCACTGGAAGCTGCTTTTGCTGCTGGGAGGGTGCCTGGGCATCTGCTCCGCCGTGTTCTGCCTCTACGGCCTGCCTCTGGAATCGGTGGGCTACGCCTTCGTGCTGTGCTTTGCCCTGGGGCTGGTCCTGTTCGCTGTCGGATATGTGCAGTTCCTCCGGCGGCACCGGGAGCTGGAGCGGCTTTTAGTTCAGGTCCGGGAGCGGGTCCTGCCCCTGCCGCCCCCCAGGGGGCTGCTGGAGGAGGACTATCAGGCCCTGTGTCAGGCCCTGGCCTCGGAGCGGGCCGCCCTGGCCCTGGAGGACCGGAACCGCATCCAGGACATGACGGACTACTACACCCTCTGGGCCCACCAGATTAAGACTCCCATCGCCGCCATGCGGCTGCTGCTCCAGGAGGAACCCCGGCCGGAGCTGGAGGGGGAGCTCTTGAAAATCGAGCAGTATGTGGAGATGGTCCTGGGCTACCTCCGCCTGGGCAGCGGCACTACCGACTATGTGTTCCGAAGCTGTGAGCTGGACGCCCTGATCCGTCAGTCGGTGCGGAAATACGCCCGGCTGTTCATTCTGAAAAAGATTTCCCTGGACTTCCGGGAAACGGGGAAAACGGTGCTGACCGACGAGAAGTGGCTGTCCTTTGTCATCGAGCAGCTGCTGTCCAACGCGGTGAAATACACCCCGGAGGGCGGATGCGTCCGCATCTACGGCGACGGGGAGACCCTGGTCATCACCGACAGCGGCATCGGCATCCAGCCGGAGGACCTGCCCCGGGTCTTTGAAAAGGGCTTCACCGGCTTTAACGGCCGGGAGGACAAGAAGTCCACCGGCATCGGGCTCTATCTCTGCCGCCAGGTGCTGGACCGGCTGAACCACGGTATTTCCATTTCCTCCCGCCCCGGGCAGGGAACCCTGGTGCGGCTGGACCTGAGCCGGCAGTTACTTTTCTTGAAAGAAAAGTAATCAAAAGAACTTTAGGCCTTGTTTGAAAATTGACGGAATGCCCAACGGTGAGAGATTTTTTCGCCAATCAAGGCAAATTTTCGCGGGCGGGCTGACGCCCGGCAAGAAAATTTAAGGAACCACTGATTAAATCCCCGCGCACAGCTTCACGCCATAAATTCCCGCTGGACTGCGTTAGAAAATCTTGAAATCCGTCAGGATTCCTGCGATTTTCTTCCTTGTCAGCAGAAATTTCTGGCGCAAATCTGCACACGTTGATTTAATCAGTGCTTCCTTAACGCAGAGTGGCGGAAAATGATCCGCCGTTTTGGGCGTTTAGACTTTTTTCAAGCAAGGCGTAGTACGCCCTGGTTGCCTGGCAGTTTTCCAAGCTGAAGCGACGGCAGCGCGGTATGTGCATAGGGGGAGACGGCATGGCAGTTATCAGAAGAATCATTCCGCCGGAGGAGGACGGGGCCACGGTGCGGCACATCCTCCGGGCCAAGCTCCATTTTTCCTCCCACGCCGTCTCCCGGCTGGCCCACGGGGGCGCGTGCATCTTCGTCAACGGAACGCCGGTCCACACGCCCCATGTGCTCCGGGCCGGGGACGTGCTGGCGGTGGAGACGGAGGACCGCCGCCCGCCCAGGGCCGCCGTCACTCCCGGAAACTGGCCCCTGCCGGTGGTCTGGGAGGATGAGCACCTGCTCATCGTGGACAAGCCCGCGGGCATGACGGCCCACGCCTCCAATTTTCTGCCGGACACCCCTACGGTGGCGGGAGCCCTGGCCTGGCAGCGGGGAACGGGCTTCATCTTCCACCCTGTGAACCGCCTGGACAAGGGCACCACCGGGCTGATGGTCATTGCCAAGAGCGGCTACGTCCACGACCTGCTCCGGCGTGTGCTGCACACGGAGGCGTTCCGGCGGGAGTACCGGGCCCTCTGCCTGGGCTGTCCCCAGCCGGGGCGGGGGACCGTGGACGCCCCCATCGGACGGGAGGAAGCCTCTGCCGTGGCCCGGAAGGTCCGGCCCGACGGGGCCCCAGCCGTGTCCCATTACGAGGTCCTGGCCAGGGGGGACGGCCTCAGCCTGCTGGCCCTCCGGCCTGAGACCGGGCGGACCCACCAGCTGCGGGTCCACATGGCCCATTTGGGCTGTCCCCTGGCGGGGGACTGGCTCTACGGCGTGGAGGACCCGGGGCTCATCCCCCGGCCCGCCCTGCATTCCTACAGGATGATGCTGGAGCATCCTGTCACCGGGGAACGGGTGGAGGTCTCCGCCCCCTTGCCGGGGGACATGCGGCGTCTGCTTCAGGAGCGGTTTCCCCCTGGTGCGGCCCGGCATAAGGAAGCCTGACGCCCGGTGAAAAGAAGCTCTTTTCACCGGGGATTCCCTGATTGTGATTTTGCCGGTATATGCCGGTTTATGGAACGGATGCCGTCATGTTAATTTGCGTTGCTTGCCGCAACGGGCTTTTCTCTGTATGATAGCAGGGAAAGGAGGCCATCCCTGATGCTGAATGAAAACATAAAAACACTCAGAAAATCCAAAGGCCTTTCGCAGGAGGAACTCGCAATCAAGTTGAATGTGGTGAGGCAAACAATCTCTAAATGGGAGCAAGGTCTGTCGGTTCCAGACGCCGATATGCTGATTTCCATATCAGAGGTATTGGAAACGCCTGTTAGCACACTGCTTGGAGAAACCGTTGCCGAGGCGAAGGCGGATGACTTAAGAGCAATCTCCGAGAAACTTGAGGTCATAAATTTACAGCTTGCGCACAGAAAAGCGGCGAGACAAAACGCGGTTCATTGGCTTTTTATTGGATTGTGTACGGTTACAGCGGCTGCTTTTCCAGTCCTGATCGTGTTAAACAGCCCTTACTTGGGCTGGGATTACAGCCATCCCGAAACCGCAGTAATCGGAGTAGGTTTTCACGCGTTTGAGTGGTTGTTTATTAGAATAGCGCCGCTTGTCTTGATTGGATCAATCATTGGGGTTTGTTTGACACGGAAGAACGCGTGAAATTGCCCAGCTTTTAAGGGAACAGTCCAAATTCCGCATTTACAGTTCTCTCTGGGCACTTTCCCTGAAAGCGTCACAGTGGGTTATACAGTACAAGAAGGACAAGGCAGGCCGCTGCGGCCTGTCTTGTCCTTAAGGAACCACTGATGAAATCCCCGCACACAGCTTCACGCCATAAATTCCCGCTGGACTGCGTTAGAAAATCTTGAAATCCGTCAGGATTTCTGCGATTTTCTTCCTTGTCAGCAGAAATTTCTGGCGCAAATCTGCACACGTTGATTTATTCAGTGCTTCCTTAAGGAAGCACTGATTTAATCCCCGCGCACATCTTTACGCCATAAATTTCCGCTGATCTGCGTCAGAAAATCTTGAAATCCGCCAGGATTCCTGCAATTTTCTTCCTTGCCAGCGAAAATTTCTGGCGCAAATCTGCACACGTTGATTAAATCAGTGCTTCCTTAACTTCTTTATGGAAACTTACCCTTCCACGGGTCCCGCCTTTTTCAATCTTCCTCGTCCTCTCCGGCTTCCTCCGGCAGGGCGGCTTCCTCTTCCTCCGGGTCCTCCGGCGAAGCGGCGCCCTCTTCCTCCGGGTCTTCCGGCAGGGGGACCTTGAACATCCTCCAGGCCAGGAAGCCCAGGACCGCCGCGCCGCCTCCCAGCACCACCGCGCCCAGGGCGAACTGGAAGGCGGTGGGACCGTAGGGGTCGCGGGTCAGGTAGGGCTTGGCGATCTGATAAAAGAGATAAACCAAGTACAGCGCCGCCAGGGCGTAGACGTTGGCGCGGACTCTGGGGTTGATGGGCCCCTTGGGAGCCTTGGGCTTAGACATGGAGTTCCTCCTTTTCCGCCCCGTCGGGCCGGGTGACGCTCCGCACCCACTTCCAGCTGTGGAGCCGGAGGGCTACGGGAATGATCTTGTAAATCTGGTCCCATTTCAAGAGGAAGAATACCAGCACCGGGGAGCTCTTCCACCAGAACGCCGCCATGGCGGAGAGGGGCACCACGACGCCCCACATGCTGATAAGGTTCATTTTGGCGCTGAAGGCCGTGTCGCCCCCGCCCCGGATGACGCCTGTGTCGCAGGCCATCTGGTAGGAGGTGCCCACGGTTGTGACGGCGATGACCGCCATAAATTGAAGGGCCAATCCCCGGGCCCGCTCCGTCAGCGCACCGCCGAAGACCGCCAGGATGGGGTTCCGGGCCAGGAAGATCAGCCCGCCGGAAGCCAGGCCGATGATGATAAACAGGACCTGAAGAGTGGTCACCAGGGGACGGAGCGCGTCCTTCCGCCCCTCGCCGATGCTCCGCCCCACCACGATGCCGGAGGCGGAGGCCGCGCCGTAGGCCACCACGGAGAGGACCTGGTAGACCTGAACGGCGATGGCGTTGGCCGCCGTCACGTCGCCCCCCAGGTGGCCCAGGATGCCGGTCTGCACCATCTGGGCCACGCCCCAGAGCGCCTGGTTCACCAGCACCGGGGCGGAGACCCGGTTATAGTCCCGCAAATAGCTGCTGTCGATGAAGAGGAGCTTTTTCAGGGTCAGGTTCAGCCGCTTCTCCCGGTATGTTAAATAGTAGACCACGATCAGCAGCTCCACGCACCGGGAAACCAGCGTAGCGATGGCCGCCCCACGGACTCCCAGCTCCGGGCAGCCGAGATTGCCGTAAATCAGCAGGTAGTTCAGGGTGACGTTGATGCACAGCGTGGAGAAGGAGATGGCGTAGCCGATCTTCACCACGCCGATGGACCGGAGGGAGGCC
This sequence comes from uncultured Oscillibacter sp., assembly GCA_910579435.1. Taxonomy (GTDB): domain Bacteria; phylum Bacillota; class Clostridia; order Oscillospirales; family Oscillospiraceae; genus Oscillibacter. The sequence continues at coordinate 20,068 of CAJTVF010000019.1, read as the reverse complement.
ACCAGAATGTTGGTGACCGTGAAGATCACATAGGAAAAGCAAATAATCTGGAAATAGGCCGCCCCCTGGGCGATGACGCCGGCGTCGTTGGACAACAGGCCCAGGAGCTGCGTGGGAACCAGCAGCACCGCGGCGAACAGCGCCGCCGAGAGGACCGCCCCAAAGCGCAGGGCCACGCCGATGATGTGGGGGATGGGCTCCAGCTTGTTTTTCCCCCAGTACTGGGACCCCAGCACCACGGCCCCTTCTCCCGCGCCGCCCACCAGCATCTGGAGCAGGAACTGAATCTGATTGCACAGGCTCACGCCGCTCATGGCCTCCTGGCTGTAGCGGCCCAGCATCACCGTGTCCATCAGGTTCACGCCGAAGGTCAGCAGGTTTTGCAGGGCCAGGGACAGGGTGAGGGCAAAAAAGGCGCGGTAGAAGGTCTTCTCTCGAGTCATGGGACAGGCTCCTTTGAAAAGGCCGGGCAGCCTTCGGGCGCCCGGCCTTGCCATGCGTATTGCTTATTCCTCGCCGTCGTCCGCCTCGTCCTCGTCCAGGCTCTCCAGGTCGAACTCCAGCTTCTCGCCGCAGTTGGGGCAGATGACCTCGCCGTCCTCCAGAACGGACTCGTCAAAATAAATGCTCTCCTCGCAGGTGGGGCAGGTGGTGGCGTAGCAGTCCTCGTCCTCCCCCAGGTCGTCCAGCTCGTACTCGGGCTCGTCGTCCTCGCCGTAGAGCAGGTCCTCCACGTCCTCCAAATCGTCGCTGACGGCGTCCAGGCCCTCGCCCAGCTCCTCCTGGGCGTCCTCGATGTCGCTGAGCTCCAGGGCGATGTCCTCCAGCACGTCGATGATGGCCAGCAGCAGCTTGCCCTCCTTTTTCTCGGCATTCAGCTCCATGCCCTCCGCCAGGCCCTTCAGATACGCAACCTTCTCGGTGATTTCCATAGTCAATGACCTCCTTTTTATAATGTGAATGGGGTGCTATTTGTCAAGATGCTCGGCCATAATTCCCAGGGCCCCCAGTTTGGCTCTGGTTGTTTTGATCTGATACTCGATTTCCTCATCCCGGTCCTTTGCGGCCTTGATCCGCCGCAGCCGCGTGTATTCGTCAGTCAACGCCGTGGCTCGTTCCTTCTCCGTCATGCGTTCATCCATTCCTTTATACCTCCTGCAAGGTACTTTCCTCCAAACGAGAGGACGGACAGGGACGTGAAAGGGGGGATGAAATCCCCCCCTTTGAGCAACCTCATTCCTTGCAGCGGCCCAGATACTCGCCGGTGCGGGTGTCCACCTGGATCTTCTCGCCCTCGTTGATGAACAGGGGCACCTGGATCACCGCGCCGGTCTCCAGGGTGGCCTTTTTCGTCACGTTGGTGGCGGTGTCGCCCTTGACGCCGGGCTCCGTCTCGGTGACCTCCAAGTCCATGAAGTTGGGGACCTCCACGGTGAAGACGCTGCCCTTGTAGCTCACCAGCTTGCAGACGGTGTTCTCCTTCATGAACTTGAACGCGTCGCCCAGGACCTCCCGGTTCAGCGGGGTCATATCGAAGGTCTCGGGGTCCATGAAGTAGTACAGGTCGCCGTCGTTGTAGCTGTATTCGGCGTCCTTGCGCTCCACGCTGGCCTGCTCGAACTTGGCGGTGGGGTTGAAGGACTCCTCCCGGATGGCTCCGGTGATGACATTCTTGTACTTGGTGCGCACAAAGGCCGCGCCCTTGCCGGGCTTCACGTGCTGGAAGTCCACCACCAGCATGGGCTTGCCTTCCATCTCAAAAATCATTCCCTTGCGAAAATCGCCTGCGGAAATTGTCGGCATAATAAAATCCTCCTCACAAATCTTTATCCGAGAAAACGACCCGGGGGAGGGCATTTTCTCTCTTTTCATGGTTCTTCCACTATAGCCGTAGCTATTTTATCCCATCCCGGCGGTGATTGCAAGTATTTTTCCGCTAATTGTCCGGGAGCATGCAAAAATATTTTGGTCAGTTTCTATTTCCGTTTTCTCTCCCGGCGGCGGCAAACCGCCTTGAAGGGGGCCTGGAGGGCGTGGAGCACCTTCTGCCAGAGCGTCACGGCCCCGCCCAAGGGCTCCACCATCAGCGCCGGCACTCCGGCCCGGTTGGCCGCCAGCACATCCGTCAGCAGCTTGTCCCCCAGCATGGCGGTGTGGGCCCGGTCCGTTCCCGCCCGGGCCATGGCGGCCTCCAGCCCCCTGGTGGAGGGCTTCCCGGCATGGCCCTGATAGGGAATGCCCAGGTCCGCGCAGAACTCCGTCACCCGGGCGCCGGAGCGGTTGTTGGAAACAATCATCACCTGGATTCCCGCAGCCTTCAGCTCCGCGATCCAGGCCCGGAGGGCCGGGTCCGGGCGGCGGACGGACTTGGGGGCCAGGGTGAAGTCCAGGTCGCTGAGCAGCAGCGTCACCCCCGCCCCGCGCAGAAGCTCCGGCGTGACCTCCTGATAGCGCGCAAACAGGCGGCTGGGAATCAGGGAAAGGGGCATAGGCGGCGGCCTCCTCGCATAGAATCGTTTGAAGTCATTTCCAGTATACCAGTTTTCAAACCGGGACGCAAGGGGGAGTGGGAGTTGCAGATCTATCTGGCCGTGACGCCGGAGGCGTCCCAGGAGGCCCAGGGGCATTGCCGGAACCTGGCCCACGTGGCCTACCGCATCGGTCCCGGCTCGGCGCTGCTGAGGCAGAGCCTGCTTTTGCAGACCAAGGGGGGGCTGCTGTCCGTCAGCGACCACGAGGCCCCCTTCATCGACAGCCCGGAGGACCTGCGGGACGCGGCGCTGCGGGAGTGCGGGCGGCGGGGCTACTCCGGCGTGCTGCTGGACTTTGAGGAGACCCCCCGGCGGGACCGGACCGCCTTTGTGTCCGCCCTGGCTCCCGCCCTCTCCGCCTCCCGGCGGACGCTGTACCTGCCGGAGGCTTACGCGGGGGCCGCCCCGGGGGCGGTGGTCCTCCTCTGCACCGCCGTCTCCGGGGGCAGCTTTTCCCAGTACCTCCAGGAGGCCGCCGCCCAGGCCGGCGGGGCCGGGCGGCTGGCTCTGGACGTCCAGCGGCTTCGGATGGACTTCCGGCTCCCCGCCCGGTCCGGGGAGGGCGAGCCCCTCACCGGGGAGGCGCTGGAGAAGCTGATGGAGCGGGAACATCCCGCCGTCTTCTTCTCCCAGGACCTCTGCGCCCGGTACTTTACCTACAGCCGGGACGGGGAGGCCCACTTCGTCCTCTTTGACGACGCGGACACCCTGAACCAAAAGCTCCGCCTGGGGGCGGGAATGGGATTCCAGGCCGCCTTCCTCATGTGGCCGGAGGTCCAGGACATCGCCTCCCGGCTGTTCGCCCCCTGGCGGAGCGGGAAAAAACCACCGTGACAGGTCACGGTGGTTTTCTTACGCCTTTTTTCCTGTTATGCCGTCGATCAGCTCCAGCAGACGGTCCACATCCAGGGGCTTAGCAAGGTGGGCGTTCATGCCGCACTCCGCGGACTGTTTTCGGTCCTCATCGAAGGTGTTGGCGGACAGGGCCACAATGGGCACGTTAGCCAGGTCCGGGTTCTCCAGGGCCCGGATGGCCCGGGCGGCGCTGTGACCGTCCATCACCGGCATTCGCAAGTCCATCAGCACCAGGGTGTAATAGCCGGGGCGGGAGCTTCTGACCTTCTCCACCGCCTCCGCGCCGTCTTCGGCGGTCTCCACCAGGAAGCCCGCCTCCTCCAGCAGGTCTACGGCAATTTCCCGGTTCAGCTCGTTGTCCTCCACCACCAGCACCCGGCGTTCTCCCCCCGCCAGCGGAACGGCACAGGCCGCCGCTTCCTCCTGAAGCCGCAGGTTCAGCGACGCGGTGATGCAGCCTCCGCCGTCCGGCAGGGCCTGGGCCTCTACGGTACCTCCCATCAGCTCCATGACATGCTTCGCGATGGGCAGGCCCAGGTCCGCGCCCGCCGCGTCGGCGGCGGCGGTGATCTCCTGGCGGGCAAAGGCCCCGAAAATCCGGTCGTTCAAGGGGACCGTCATGGCGGAGCAATGGACAATGAAATGGTATGCCCCATAGGCTCGGGTGGTGCTCCGCTCCCGGAGGGACAGCTCCACCCGCCCGCCGGGCTCCACCCGGCGCACCGCCCCCAGGGCCAGGCGCTCCAAGGACTGGCGCAGCTTCTGCCGGTCGCACCAGACCCTGGGGTGCTCCGTCTCCACGCCGGACAGCACCAGCTCCACGCCCCGCTCCTTCGCCTTGGGGAGAATCTCCCCCCAAACCTCCCGGGCCAGCTCCGGCAGGGCGCAGTCGGCTTCCTCAATGTGAATCTTGCCGGATTCCAGCCAGCTCAGCTCCAGCACATTGTTCAACAGGCCCAGCAGCTGGGCGCTGGATGCCTCGATCCGCTCCAGCTCCCGTTTCAGCCGCTCCGGTTTGTCCAGGTGGCGCTTCGCCAGGGCGGTGAAGCCCACAATGGCGTTCATGGGCGTGCGCATGTCGTGGGAGATGTTGGAGAGGAAGGTATTCCGGGCATCCCCGGCCAGCTTCGCCTGGGCCAGGGCCTCCTCCAGAATCGCGGAGCGCTCCCGCTCCCGGCGGACCTCCTCATCCACGGTCCGGCAGGCGAACATAATCTGGATCTCCTCCTCGTCGGGGGTGACGTTGACGATAAACGCCTGGACATACTCCGGCTCCCCCCGGCGGAGAATACGGTAATTGATATGATAAGATCTCTGTTTTTTTAAGGTCTCCCGGATATAGGCGGGGTCCACCTCCCGGCGGAAGCGCTCCCGGTCCTCCGGATGGACCCAGCGCTTGGCGTAGCCCTCGGCAAAGCCGGCGAAGGGCCGGACCTGCAAATCCCGGCCAAACTGGAAGCCCTCCCGTCCGCTGACCCGGTAGGGCTGGATCACGTCCGCCTCCAGGTCCGCGTGGAACACCGTCTCATAGTCCGCGCTGAGGCCCTCGATCAGCTCCAGGCGGCGGACCAGCTCGTCGTTCATCTGCTCCAGGAATTCCAGGGTCTGGTCCGCCTGTTCCTGAAGCTCCCGCTCCTTCTGGAGCTTCTCCTCCAGAATGGCGGCCCGCTCCGCGGCCCGGCGGCGGCGGCGCTCCGTGATGTCGGCCAGGAAGACGTAGAACACGCCCCCCAGGTCCTCGGTTTTGATAAAGTGGCCGAAGTCCTCCACCCAGCAGACGGACCCGTCTTTTCGGACGATGCGGTACTCCACGTAATCCAGGTCAAAGCTGTTCTGGGCGATCTGCTCCCGGACGCTGTCCTCCACATCCTCCACATCCTCAGGGTGAATCATGCCCTGGAAGGTTCCGCCGGTCAGGGTCCGGAACTCCTCCTCCGTCTCGCAGCCGAACATCTGGAGAACGGCGCGGTTGACGTAGATGACCCGGCCGTCGTCGTCCCGGTAGATAAAGAAGCCCCCGGGCATCTCGTCGGTGAAGCGCTTGATCTGCCGGGCGGTGAGGCTCTCCCGGTCCGAGAAGTCCCCGCCGGCGGCCAGGAGGTATTCGATCAAGCCGTGGTTTTCAATCACAGGGCGGTCCTCCTTTCCGGGTTTTTCCTTATCATAGCACATTCGCGGTGGTTTGTCACGCATGACTTGCGAGAAGATTTCAGGGGCAGCTTCCGCCTCCCGCAAAAATGCGGATTGACTTTCTGCCGGAGGGCGTAGTATGATAAGCGCAATGATTTCGTAAACGTTTGAGCGCACACGCGCGAAAGGAGGCCCGGCGTGAGGACCATTCTCGGTTATCTTCGCCCCCATGCCCCCCGGGTGGCGGTGGGAGTGACGGTGAAATTCACCGCCGCCGTGCTGGAGCTGCTGCTTCCCCTGCTGCTGGCCCACATCATCGACGACTGCGTTCCCGCCCGGGATCTGCCCGCCGTCTGGCGGGCGGGCGGCCTGATGCTGCTCATGGCCTTCGGCGCGGCCTTCTGCAACATCACAGCCAACCGCATGGCGGCCTGGGTGTCCATGGACATGACCCGGCAGCTCCGCCGGGATCTCTACCAGAGGACGCTGCTCCTCTCTCAGGCCCAGCTGGACCGCTTCTCCGTGTCCTCCATTGTCTCCCGGCTGACCAACGACACATATAATGTCCATCAAATGTTTGACAAAATCCAGCGGGGCGGCATCCGGGCCCCCATGCTGGTGCTGGGCGGGCTGGCGCTGACCTTTTTCCAGGCCCCGCCCCTGGCCCTGGTTCAGCTGGGGGTCTGCTCCGCCACGTTCTTCTCCATTTGGCTGGTGACCCGCCGGGGCATCCCCCGGTATACCCGGGCCCAGGAGGCGGTGGACACTGTGGTCCGCATTCTCCGGGAGAACGCCGCCGGGGTCCGCGTCATCAAGGCCCTGGTCTGCCAGGAGCGGGAGCGGGAGCGCTTTGCCGCCGCCAGCCGGGCCTCCAAGGAAGCGGAGGAAGCCGCCGGCTGTGTCATGGCCGCCGCCAATCCCCTGTCCGACTTCCTGCTGAACCTGGGCCTGGTGCTGGTGGTGCTGGCGGGTGCCCTGCTGGTGGACCGGGGACGGATGGCCTCCGGGCAAATCGTGGCCTTCCTCTCCTATTTCACATTGATCCAAACCGCCACGCTGGGCCTGGCCAAGCTCTTCGTCAAGTTCAGCAAGGGCGTGGCCTCCGGCCGGCGGATCGAGGAGGTCCTTCTGGCCCCGGAGGACCAGCAGGTCCGCGCCCCTGGGGAAGCGCCGGGCCCGGAGCTGGGCATGGAAAACGTGTCCTTCTCCTACCTGGGGGTGGAAAAGGACCTGGACGGCGCATCGTTCTTTTTAAATAAAGGAGAGACCCTGGGCATCCTGGGTCCCACCGGCTCCGGGAAGACCACTCTGGTCTCTCTGCTCCTCCGGCTCTACGACGCGGACAGCGGCGTGGTCTGGGCAGGCGGCCGGGACGTGTCCGCCCTCAGCCGGGAGGACCTGCGGGGCCGATTCGGAGCCGTGTTCCAGAATGAAGCCCTGCTGAACGACAGCGTTTACGAAAATATCTCCTTCCTCCGGGGGCTCTCCCGGGAGGACGTGACCGCCGCCGCCAGGACCGCCCAGGCGTGGGAGTTCATCGAAGCCCTGCCCGAGGGACTGGACGCCCGGCTGGATATCCGGGGAGCCAATCTCTCCGGAGGCCAGCGCCAGCGGCTGCTCATCGCCCGGGCCCTGGCGGCCCGGCCCGGCATTTTGATTTTGGACAGCGCCGACAGCGCCCTGGACTACCGCACCGCCGCCGCCCTCCACGCCGCCATCCGCCGGGACTTCCCCGGGGTGACCCTGGTAGTCATCTCCGAGCGGGCGGCCTCCCTTCGGGACGCGGACCGCATCCTGGTGCTGGAGGACGGTGCCATCACCGCCCAGGGGACCCACGGCGAACTCCTGGAGACCTGCGGGCGCTATCGCCGCATGGCGGAGCTCCAGATGGGAGGACTGACATGAAGCAAACCGTACTGGTCCGCCTGGGCCGCTTCCTCCGGCCCTACGGCCTCCAATTCCTGCTCCTGCTGGCCCTGCTGCTGGCGGGGAACCTGCTGTCCCTGGCGGCTCCCCTGCTCTCCGGCCGGGCGGTGAACGCCGTGGGAATCCGGGCCTGGGGCGTGGACTTCCCCGGCGTCTTCCGGAACTGCGCCGGGATGCTGGGCTGCTATGCCCTGTCCTCCCTATTAAATTACACCGTATCCTTCCGCCTTCTCCGAACGGCCCAGGCCGTATCCCACGACCTCCGCAAAGCCGCCTTCGACCGCATGAGCGAGCTGCCGGTGGACTACTTTGACACCCACCCCTCCGGGGACCTCATCAGCCGGGTCTGCTATGACGTGGACACAGTCAACGCCACCCTCTCCACAGACCTCCTGCAATTGGGCACCAGCGTGTTCACCGTGGCCGGGTCCTTCCTGATGCTGCTCCTCCTCTCCCCCCGGCTGACGCTGGTGTTCCTGGTCACCGTTCCCCTGTCGGCGGCGCTGACCCGCTTTCAGATGAAGCGCATCCACCCTCTTTTCCGCCTCCGCTCCAAAGAGCTGGGCGCGTTGAACGGCTTTGCCGAGGAGCGGATGGGCTGCCGCCGGTCCATTCGGACCTACGGCGTGGAGAAGGAGGACCTGTCCCTCTTCGACGAGCGCAACGACGCCGCCTCCCGGGCCTACTATGACGCGGACCGGGCCAGCGCGGCCCTGGGGCCCTCGGTGAACTTCGTCAACAACATCTCCCTCACCTTCGTAAGCGTTTTCGGCGCCCTGCTGTACCTGGGCGGCGGGCTGTCCCTGGGGAGCCTCTCCTCCTTCGTCCTATATTCCCGAAAATTCTCCGGCCCCATCCGGGAGGCGGCGAATCTCCTGGCGGAGCTCCAGGCCAGCGCCGCCGCCGCGGAGCGGGTGCTGGACCTGCTGGACCAGGAGCCGGAGGCGGCGGACCCGGCCGGGGCCCTTCCCGTGGAGCATTTAAAAGGCTGCATCCGCTTTGATCACGTGACCTTCGGCTATGACTCCGCCCGCCCCGTCCTGCGGGACTTCACCGCCCACATTCCGGCGGGGAGCCTGGCCGCCGTCGTCGGCCCCACCGGAGCGGGAAAGACCACCCTGGTCTCCCTCCTCCTCCGGTTCTACCGGCCCCAGAGCGGGACCATCACCGTGGACGGCGTGCCCCTGGACGCCTACAGCCGGGACGGCCTCCGGCGCCGCCTGGCCCTGGTGCTTCAGGACACCTGGCTCTTCGGCGGCACCATCGCGGAAAACATTGCCTACGGCGCGCCGGGAGCCAGCCGGGAACAGATCATCGAGGCCGCCAAGGCCGCCCGCATCCACCGGTTCATCTCCTCCCTCCCCCAGGGCTACGACACCGTTCTCACCGACGAGGGCGTCTCCAAGGGCCAGAAGCAGCTTCTGGCCATCGCCCGGTGCCTCCTCACCGACGCGGACGTCGTCATCCTGGACGAGGCCACCAGCAACGTGGACACGGAGACCGAGGGGGAGATCAGCCTGGCCATGGAGCGGCTCCGCCAGGGGCGGACCTGCTTCGTCATCGCCCACCGGCTGGCCACCATCCGGGGGGCGGACCGCATCCTGGTGCTGGACCAGGGCGGCGCGGCGGAGCAGGGAACTCATTCGGAGCTGCTGGCCGCCGGAGGCGTCTACGCCCAGCTCTACGCCGCCCAATTTCAATCGTAAGCTGCGGCGAACCGGACGAAAACGTATCCGCAATTTCAGAAATTTCCGGAAATTTCAATTGGGAAAATAGCAAAACCAAGCCGTTCCACCTTGTGTAAACTGTAAACAAACTGTGAAAACAAACAAAAAAGCCCCCTCAAAATCGGGAGCCTGACAATTGACAAACCTGCTTTGGATTCTTTATAATGATTTCAGAAAGTCGCAAACGTTTGCGCAAAGCGGGCCCGTTTTCGCTGAGCGCGGACAGCCCTGGGCGTGACCGGATGGGAGGACTCGATCGCCCAGGAAGTTCCTGGCAGTTATCAGAAAGAGGTGTTATCGTGTCAAATGCAGTAACCGTGGCTAAGGAAAGACCCCCCAGAAAGAAGCTGACGGCACGTCGGTTGAAGAACCTGATCCTGAACGTGCTCAAGAACCCCTTCAACATGGTCGTGCTGGTCAGCCTGATCGTGTTGTTCTGCCTGATCGTCATTCCCCTGCTGACCATGATTAAGTCCACCTTCACCCTGGCTCAAAGCGAGCTCCGCCGTGTGGACGGCAAAGTCGGTGACTTTACTCTCTACTATTGGCAGTACATGCTGATGAGCAACATGTCCAAGGCCGTGCTGTGGGAGCCCCTGCTGCACTCCTTCGTCTGCGGCTTCTTCACCACGCTGATCTCCGTGCCTCTGGGCTCGGTGCTGGCCTGGCTGATGATCCGCACGGACCTCCCCGGCAAGAAGGTCCTGGGCATCCTCATCACCGTGCCCTACATGATCCCCTCCTGGACCAAGGCCATCGCCTGGCTGGCGGTGTTCCGGACGCCCACCAGCGGCGCAAACGGATTCCTCACCGGCATGGGCATACCGGTTCCCGACTGGCTGGCCTACGGGCCCACGGCCATCGTGCTGTGCATGTCCATGCACTACTACGCGTTCTCGTATATCCAGGTCTCCGGCGCCCTCCGCTCCATCAACTCGGAGCTGGAGGAGATGGGCGAGATTCAGGGCGCCAACAAGGCCCAGATCCTGCGCTACATCACCCTGCCGCTGATCCTTCCCTCCGTGCTCTCCGCCCTGGTCATGACCGTCTCCAAGTCCATCGGCACCTACGGCGTGGCGGCCAACCTGGGCAACCGCATCGGCTACTACACCCTGGCCACCCGCATGCGCGTCTACATTGACCAGGGTCCCCGCGGCGTGGGCTACGCCATGTCCATCGTCCTGGTCGGCCTGGCGGCTCTGATTCTGATGAGCAACCAGAGGGCCATCGGCGTCCGCAAGTCCTATGCCACCGTGGGCGGCAAGGGCGGCCGCAGCACCCTGATGCCTCTGGGCAAGGCCAAGAAACCCATGATGGCGTTCCTGGGCGTGTTCCTGTTCCTGGCCATGGTCATGCCTTTCTTCGTGCTGATTATGGAGACCTTCCAGGTCACCACCGGCGCGGGCTATGGTCTGGACAATCTGACCCTCTACAACTGGATCGGCGAAGCCGGCGAGGCGGAAGTCTATACCAACTATGAGGGCATTTTCCGCAACAAGGAGTTCTTCAGAGCCCTGTACAACACCGTGCGCCTGACCATCATCACCTCCCTGATCACCGCCTTCTGCGGCCAGTTCCTGGGCTACATCAGCTCCCGGGGCCGGGGCAAGTGGTACGGCAATCTCACCGAGCAGCTGGTGTTCGTGCCCTACCTGATGAGCGGCGTGGCGTTCTCCACCATGTATTTCTCCATGTTCAGCGTGCCCCACCTGGGCGGGCTGATTCCCTCCCTGTACGGCACCTTCACCCTGATCGTCCTTACCTCCGTGGTCAAGCACTTCCCCTTCGCCAGCCGTTCCGGCACCGCCAACATGCTCTCCATCAGCGTGGAGCTGGAGGAAGCCGCGGACATTGCCGGCGCCAGCTTCTGGAAGCGGATGGCCACCATCATCGTCCCCCTGGCGAAGAACGGCTTTATCTCCGGCCTGATGCTGGTGTTCATCTCCATCGCCAAGGAGCTGGACCTCATCATCATCATGATGACCCCCACCACCCGGACCATGTCCTATCTGGCCTTCACGTACTCCCAGGAGGGTTACGCCCAGATGTCCGACGCCATCTCCGTGTGCGTGCTGCTGTTCATCCTGTTCTGCTACATCTTCGCCAACAAGGTCGCCGGCGCGGATATCGGCAAGAGCTGGTAAGAGGCGCCGCAAAGTCCGCTTAGCTCCGTTCCCGCCGCCGGCCCGCGGCCTCTGGCGAGAACTGCGCACGCTCCCTTGCTCCGCCTCCCTTCAAGGGGGAGCAGGCTCCCCCTTGAGCATCCCCCCCTGCGGGGGGGGACGAGGGCCGGGAGATTGGGCTGCGGAAATCCGGCGGGCTGCATCGGGATTTAAGTTCAGATAAGATCAGAAAGGAAACGTGCCATATGAGCCGCATTGAACTGAAAAATATTGACAAATTTTACGGCAATAACCACGTCCTGCGCAACATCAACCTGACCATTGAGGACGGCGACTTTATGACCCTGCTGGGCCCCTCCGGCTGCGGCAAGACCACGACCCTCCGGGTGGTCTCCGGCCTGGAAAAGCCCCAGAACGGCATCATGACCATCGACGGGGTGGAAATGATCAACGCCGACGACGCCTACTATGCCGAGCCCAGCAAGCGCGGGCTGAACCTGGTGTTCCAGTCCTACGCCCTGTGGCCCCACATGACGGTGTACAACAACATCTCCTTCGGCCTGAAAATCCAGAAGATGAGCCACGACGAGATCGACCGCCGGGTCATGGACTCCCTGCGGATGATGCGCATCGACATGTACAAGGACCGCTATCCCACGGAGCTCTCCGGCGGCCAGCAGCAGCGCGTGGCCATTGCCCGCGCCGTGGCCTCCAGCCCCAAGCTGCTGCTCCTCGACGAGCCCCTGTCCAACCTGGACGCCAAGCTCCGTATCGACATGCGCTCCGAGCTCCAGCGCCTCCACAGGGAGCTGGGCACCACCATCATCTACGTCACCCACGACCAGGTAGAGGCCCTCACCATGTCCACCAAGATCGCCCTCTTCAAGGCCGGTGAGCTGAACCAGGTGGCCACTCCCATGGAGCTGTACAACAACCCCATCGACCTGGAGGCCGCCGACTTTATCGGCAACCCCCGGATCAACCTGGTCCCCGGCAAGGCCGAGATGAAGGGTGGGGCGCTGGTGGTCAAGAGCGAGCTGGGCGGCCACACCTTCCCCGCCGAGCACCTCACCAACGAGCAGAAGCCCTCCAGCGGCGAGTTTGACTGCGTGCTGGCCGTCCGCCCCGAGCAGATCCTCATCTCCCGGGAACCCGTGGAAGGCGCTCTCCCCGTCACCGTCTACGCCAGCCAGCCCGCCGGTTCCGAAACCATCGTCACCCTGAAGGCCGGCGAGGACGAATTCCTCTCCAAGGAGATCGGCCAGGCCCACTACGACATCGACCAGAAGGTCTGGGCCATCATTGACCAGGACAAAATCAACGTGTATAATAAAGCCACCACCCGCCTTATCAAGCGCGCGGTCTAATCGCATTCCCCGTTCCTCTCCGATAGGCAAAGAGGCGCACCCCCGGCGGCGGGCCCGCCGCCGGGGAACGGGCAAACCCTCTCGTTTCGCGTCCCTTTGACTATAAAATATCCCCGTGTTAAAATTCCCCCAAAACGAAAGGAGAAGATCCGATGAAGAAGAAACTCTTTGCACTGCTGATGGCCCTGGTCATGGTCCTCAGCCTGGCCGCCTGCGGCGGCGACAAGGGCGGCGACTCCCAGCAAAGCGGCGATTCCCAGTCCTCCGGCGACACTCAGCAGCCCGCCGAGGGCGGCGACGCCGCCACGACCGACCTGAAGCTGGGCTATGACCTGGAAACCGGCATCAGCGTTTACGGCCCCTACTATGACGAGTGGAGCGACATGACCGACGAGCAGCTCTACGAGCAGGCCAAAACCGAAGACCCCACCATCACCGTCTACGCCACCTCCTCCAAGATGATGAAGGCCGAGGAGCCCTTCGAGGAAATGTATCCCGGCTTGGACCTGGTGGTCGCCGACCTGGACTCCGACGAGGTTCTGAGCAAGGCCAAAATCGAAAATGAAACCAACAACATCACGGCGGACGTGCTCCAGACCAAAGACGTCAACGGCGAAGTCTTCCACGAATACTATGACAACGGCGTCATCGAGCCCTTCTATCCCCGCGATATCTGCTCCCACATTGCCGAGGAGAACCTGAAGTACAGCTATCCCCTGTACTCCTCTCAGTCCTTCTGGTACTACAACACCGAGGCGTTCCCCGATGGCCAGCCCATCAACAGCTGGTGGGAAATCATCGAAAAGGATGATGCCGGCAATCAGAAGTTCGCTCTCTACACCAAGGAAATCGGCCAGGAGACCGCGTACCTCTCCCTGTTCGCCAGCTTCATCATTAATGCCGACGAAATGGCCCAGTCCTACAAGGACACCTATGGCAAGGACCTGGAGTACACCTATGACGCCTCCAGCTTCGCCTTCGAGGTTCCCGAGAACAACGCCGGCGTGGAGTACCTGTGGCGCTTCACCCAGGCCAAGATGACCTTCATCGGCGACGGCGACGAGCTGGTGCTGGCCGTCCACAACTCCACCAAGGATCAGCCCGCCCTGGCCCTGGCCTCCGCCGGCAAGATTGAAAACCGGGAGGAGTCCGGCTACAACATCGACTGGTGCATCAACCTCAGCCCCTACACCGCCCTGCTGAACACCGAGTCCATGTTCGTGGTCTCCAACTGCAACAGCCCCGCCGGCGCCCGCCTCTTCATCCGCTACATCACCGGCGGCGCCGATGGTGAAAGCGGCGGCCTGAAGCCCTTCACCAAGGTTGGCAACTGGCCCCTGCGTGACGACTTCGTCGACGAGAAGAACCCCGCCAAGCTCTCTGAGCTGGGCGCCCGGGCCAACGACCTGGTCTCCATCTACGACATCTATCCCGACGTGCAGGATATGTGGATGTACTGGCTGAACCAGTAATCCCTCACCCTACCATCGCCGCGTATCACAGCTGAGCTGGGCGGGCGGCCGGACGGCCGCCCGCCCGTTTTCTAAGAAGCTGTATTCACAGCCGAGAATCGACACAGGCTTCCCGCCTGTGAATACGGCTTCTAAACGGTTTAAGGAGGACTCCCATGGCAAATCCCATCCGGCAAAAAGAGATTGACGAGCGGGTCGGCAAATTCGCCGACAAATTCTGGGGCGCGTTCCAGATGACGGAGAACGGAAGGGTGAAGAGCACTATCCTGCTCTACTCCTTCTGCCTCTGCTGGGTGCTGCTGGCCCTGTACGGCGGCTGCTTCGTCCTGTTCAACCCCTGGCTGGACAGCCTGCTCCAGGGCATGCCTGTGGGGCTGGTCACCCTTGCGGAGGCTCTGGTCCCCGCCGCTGCGGGGACGGCGGCGGCCTCCCTGGTGTGGCTGCTGCCCGGCGACAAGCGCCTGCTCCCCGCCGCCTATATCTGGCTGGCCCTGCTGCTGCTGGCCTGCCTCATTGGGCTGATGATCCTCATGGGCTGGGAGAGCGCGGGGCTGGTCCTCCAATTCTTTGGGATGTTCGCCCTGGCTCCCCTGGCGCTGGGCCTGGGATTTTCCCTCCTGGCGTACTATCTATATTGGAAAAAAAGGCCCCCTGCCGAAGATCCGGCACGGCCTTGGAAAAGGCAGTGAGAATTATGATTGATACCGTATTGTTTGACATGGGCGGGACCCTGGAGGACATCTGCATCGACGAGGCCAGCAAAGCGGCCTCCGCCGAGGGCGTCCTCCGCATCCTGGCGGCCCACGGCCACCCCCTGTCCCTGGACATCCCTGCCGCCATCCAGGCTTTTGCCGGCGGCTGGGACCGCTACGCCGCCTATCGGGGCCCCACGAACCGGGAGCTGAAGCCCGAGGAGATCTGGGGCAATTATATCCTGACGGAGCTGGGCCTGGACTTCGACGCCGTGAAGCCCTTCGCCGAAGAACTGGCCCATATGTGGGAGGTCACCCACTACCACCGCAAGCTCCGCCCCCGCGTGAAGGAGATGCTGGAGGGGCTGAAGGGCCTTGGCATGAAGCTGGGCGTCATCAGCAACACCGCCGCGCTCTATCAGGTCTTCCGCACCCTGGAGGAGTACGGCATCCGGGATTACTTCCAGGACGTGACCCTCTCCTCCGTCACCGGCTACCGCAAGCCGGACCCCAATATCTTCCTGGTCTCCCTGAATCAGGTCCGTTCCGACCCCAAGACCTGCGCCTATGTCGGAGACACCTATTCCCGGGACGTGATCGGCCCCCAGAACCTGGGCTTTGGGGCCACCTTCCACATCCATTCCTTCCTCACCCAGTCCCGGGATACCGACGTGCCCAAGGACGTTCGGGCCACCTACTCCATTCAGGACATCTACGAGGTCTACGCCATTTTGCGGGAGCAGGCGGACAGAAAGGCGGTATGACATGTATACGTTCAATCACTTTAATTTCAACGTCACCGACCTGGACCGCTCCCTGGCCTTCTACAAGGAGGCCCTGGGCCTGAAGCCGGTCCGCCGCAAGGAGGCGGAGGACGGCAGCTTCGTCATCGTTTTCCTGGGGGACCGGAAAACCACCTTCCGCCTGGAGCTCACCTGGCTGCGGGATCATCCCCAGAAGTACGACCTGGGCGAGTGCGAGTTCCACCTGGCCCTGAAGGCCCCGGACTACAAAGCGGCCTACACCAAGCACAAGGAAATGGGCTGTATCTGCTTTGAGAACCCTGCTATGGGTATCTATTTCATTCAAGACCCGGACGGGTACTGGATTGAGATTATCCCGTGATATGAACCGCCGGCCCTTCCGGGCTGGCGGTTTTTTTGTTCCCCATGATATAATAAGTCCACAGAAGAAAGTGGCAGAAGGAGGAAACTTATGACCAGGAAATCTCCCAGGCTGTCCCCCCAGCAGCGGAACCGGAAGCGCCGCAAGAAGCGCCGTACCCAGAAAAAGTCTCTCAACGCCCACCTGAGCGAGGTTTCCCGGCGGGAGTGGGAAAAACAGTTCGGCCCGCCGGAACGGGAACTGTCTCTGCGCGATGCTTCCTGTCCTCCGCCGGTCCCAAAAACCGTGGAGCAGCGGAGCGCGGATACGCGGGTGCGGATACGGGCGGAAGCGGAGCGGGAAGCCCTCCTGAACCACTGGCGGCTCAAGGGAGCCCACTGGCGGCGGCTGTTCGGCCTGCATAAGCTGAAGGACCCAAATGCCCGGGAACTGCTTATGTTCCTGTTCATTTTCTGCCTTGCCGGCCTTTACACGGGCATCCTCTATGTTCTGGGATATCTGCCTGGTCTCCTTCGGACGGTTTTGGGAGGATTATTCGGGGAGACCGCCCGCACGCTCCTCCACGCCTCTCTCTGGGGGAACATTCTCTTTCTTCTCTGGGCCCTTCTGGGTCTGCCCCTTGCGGTCTGGACGACGCTGTTTTTCTGTTTCAATCTGGAAGCAAAAGCCGCCAAAACATTCCATTCCTCTTTCTGGATATGTCTCCTGGCGGTGGGATTTATGGTGGTGTTCCCGTGGGGCGTCGCCAGTCAGGATTACCCCGCCTCGGCTGTCCGCGACTGCCGGGCGGACCTTGCTGTCCTGAAAACCGGAGAGATGGAACTTTACACCGGAGCCTTCCACAGCGTCAGCCGCTTTGAAAGCGGTCCTGGCGTAGATCAGGACCAATCCGCCTTTTACCTGCTGAAGTGCTGCAGCCTTCATGGCGAGTCGGAGTACACCCCTGCCTTCTATCTTTGGTGTCCCACCGGGCTTGCCCGGTCCGCCGGCCTGTCTCATTTCACCGGCTGGGAACACAAAGACCATCCCCAGAAGTACCGGGTGGCGTATCTTCCCAACACCCGGATTGTAACGGATATCCAGCCTCTGGAATAAATGGAACCGCCGCTCCTCGGAGCGGCGGTCCTTTTTCGCACTTTATCCCAAAGCCACGCCCGCGATCAAAAACGCCAGCGTCAGCAAAAAGAAATACAAGATCAGCTTCCAGACATACTTCACCCATTTGTCATAGGGCACGTGCCCCAGGGCCAGGGCCCCCATCACCACCGCCGCCGTGGGGGTGATGATGTTCACCAGGCCGGAGGCGGACTGGAAGGCCGTCACCACCAGGTCGCCTCCCACCCCCGCGAAGCGCCCCAGGGGGGCCATAACAGGCACCGACAGGGTCGCCAGGCCGGAGGAGGAGGGGATCAGCACCGTCAGGGGCAGGTACAGCAGGTACACCAGCAGCACAAAGCTGACGGGCCCCGCCCCGGAGAGGGCCTGTTCCCCCCAGTGGAGGATGGTCCCCGTAATCTGCCCGTCGTTCATCAGCACGGTAATGCCCCGGCTGATGCCGATAATCAGGGCCACGCCCAGCAAATCCGCACAGCCCGCCACATAGGTCTCGGCGATGGCCTCTTCCCCCATGCGGTCAATGAGGCCGATGATCACGCCGGACACCAGAAACAGGGCGCTGAGCTCCGGGAACCACCAGCCTAAGGTCGGCAGGGGCAGGCCCATCTCGTCAAAGGGAATCACGCCATAAATCATAATCAGGAAGGTCAGGGTAAAGATGGCCATGATGACCTTCCGCTTGGGTGTGAACTCCACCGTCTGCTCCATGTTGGCCTGGAGCTTCCCCGCGCCCACGCCCACAACGGACCGGGAGGGGTCCTTCTTCACCCGGGCGGCGTAGGCCATGACGAACCAGACAGCCGCCCCCTCGAAGACGATCCACTGAACGGCCCGGAGGAGGATGCCGTCCCCCAGGGACACCCCGGCGAAGCCCGCCGCGATGCCCGTGGCAAAGGGGTTGACGGTGGAGCTGATGATGCCTGCCCCGGCTCCCAGGAGGATGACGGAGATGCCCACCACCGCGTCATAGCCCGCCGCCAGAAAGACGGGAATCAGAAGGGGATAGAAGGCCATGGTCTCCTCCCACATGCCGTAGGTGGTGCCTCCCAGGCCGAAGGCAATCATCAAAATGGGAATGAGCCATTTCTCTTTTCCGCCCAGGCGCTGGATGATCCGGCCCACGCCGGCGTCCACCGCCCCGGTCCTCATGACCACCCCCAGGAAGCCGCCCACCATCAAAATGAACAGGCACACGTCCACCGCGTCGTAGAACCCGGAGAAGGCGGCCTTCAGCACCGCCCCGGCCCCCTGGGGGCTCTGGGCCACGGCGTGATAGGTCCCGGCTACCGGGGCCTCGTTCACGTATTGATAGGCCCCCGCCGGGACCAGCCAGGTACACAGGGCCACCAGAATGATGAGCAGGAACAGAATGGTGTATGCCGTCGGCATACGGAATCTCGCTCGTTCCAAAGGGATTTCCCCCCTTTATTTTCCGATGGTGGCCACCAGGACGGCCTTGATGGAGTGCATCCGGTTCTCCGCCTCGTCGAAGACCACGCTGTGGGGCCCCCGGAAGACCTCGTCGGTGACCTCCCGGATGTCCACGCCCTTGTCCTTCCACTCCTTGGCCAGCTTGGTCTCAAAGTCGTGGAAGGAGGGCAGGCAGTGCATATAGAGCACGTCCGGGTTTCCGGTGGCCTTCATAGTCTCCTCCGTCACCCGGAAGGGGGACAACAGCTCCGCCCGCTTGGGAATCAGGTCCTCCTCGCCCATGGAGGCCCAGATATCGCCGTAGATCATGTCGGCGCCCTTGAGGGAGCCCATGTCGTCGGTGATTTCAATGAGGCCGCCGTTTTGCCTGGCCTCGGCGAAGACCCGCTTCACCAGCTCCTGGTCCATCTGCTGGGCCAGCTCCTGGGGCCCCAGGCCCACGAAGTGCATGCCCATCTTGGCCGCGCCCATCATCCAGGCGTAGCACATGTTGTTCCGCACATCGCCGGGGAAGACCACCTTCATCTTGTTCAGGGGCTTGGCGCAGTGCTCCTCCAGGGTCATCATGTCGGCGAGGATCTGCGTAGGGTGGTCCCAGTCGGTGAGGCCGTTCCACACGGGCACGCCGGACCACTTAGCCAGGTCCTCCACCACCTGCTGGGCATAGCCCCGGTACTCGATGCCGTCGAAGAAGCGGCCCAGAACCTTGGCGGAGTCCTCCAGGGACTCCTTCTTGCCCATCTGGGAGCTGCCGGCGTCCAGGTAGGTGACGTGAGCGCCCTCCTGGGTGGCGGCCACCTCAAAGGAGCACCGGGTCCGGGTGGAGGTCTTCTCAAAGAGAAGCACGATGTGCTTGCCCTTCAGGGCGGGCTCGCAGATGCCGGCGCGGCGCTTGGCCTTCAGGTCGCGGCCCAGGTCCAACAGATAACGGATTTCACCAGGGGTTAAATCCTCCAGGGTTAAAAAGCTGCGTCCTTTTAAATTCAATGCCATAATTGGATTACCTTCCTTTTCAAATTTCCCCATTGGGGGAGGGGATTGCCCGCCCTTGCGGGCGGGGCGGATTGGCGGCCAGCGATGGCTGGTCCATTGCACCCCCCATTTTCTCTTTTTCTTCCAGAAGAAAAAGAGAAAACGGGCCGTGCACGGTCCAAAAGAGAAAAAGAAGTAATAGGGGATGCGTACGGTTGGACGGGAGGCGCGCAGGCAGTGCTTCCGGTTTCACGAATGCCTTCTGCCCGCGGCTCAGTTTTAGCGGGGGTTTGGATATCAACGAATGGACCGGCGGCGCTTTCCGCTGCCGCTGATGCGGTGGAGACTGAAAGAGAAAGCGGTAGGCGCGGGGATGCGCGGAAGCGCCGGGTTAGCGGCAGCGGGGAGAGACGGGCGGGCCTTGCATCAACCTCCAAAACCACCGCCCGCACCACGCCGCGGACCGGAGACTTGCGTGCTAAACAGCCGGAACCGCTTCCCCTTGTTTTTCTCTTTTGGACCGTGCACGGCCCGTTTGTCTCCGGCTTAAGGAAGCACTGATGAAATCAACGTGTGCAGATTTGCGCCAGAAATTTCTGCT